>DATEQL010000128.1:0-5023 GCA_035272665.1 Allostellaceae bacterium | reverse complement strand
CCGGCCTCGCCTACCCCCTTGACGCCCAGCTCGTTGTATGGCGAGGGCGTGACGTGGTGGAGGATTTCGATCCTCGGCACTTCGACCGCGGTCGGCAGCAGATAGTCGGCCAAGGTGCCGTTGATGAGCTGGCCCTGCTCGTCGAACACCAGCCGCTCGTAAAAGGCGTTGCCGATCCCCTGGGCGACGCCGCCGTGGATCTGGCCGGCGACGATCAGCGGATTGATCACCGTGCCGCAATCATGCACGACCACGTATTTCAGGATGCGCAGGTCCATGGTCGCCGGATCGATTTCGATGATCATTGCGTGCGCCCCCGCCGCGGTGGCGCCTTTGGCCGGGCCGAAATAGGCGGTCGCCTCCAGCCCCGGCTCGGTCCCCGGCTGGACCGCGCCACGTAGCGGGTTGGCCAGCGCCGCCAGCGCCCCGAGCGCGATGTTGCGCTGCGGCAACCCCATGATCGCGACCTGCCCGTCGGCCAGCAACAGATCGGCCTCGGCGCACTCGAAATGCTCTGCGGCGGTACGCAGGATCTTGGCGCGCACCTGCTTCGCCGCGGCATGGGTGGCGTTGCCGGCCACCACCGCGCCGCGGCTGGCGAAGGTGCCGACGCCCCAATAAAACTGGTCGGTGTCGCCGGTCACCACGTCGATGTCGGAGACCGCGACACCGATCTGGTCGGCGACGATCTGGGCGAAGCTGGTGAAATGGCCCTGGCCCTGGGTGCCGATGCCGGTGGCGAGCAGCACCCGGCCGCTGCCCTGGACCTGGACTCTGGCGCCCTCATAGGGGCCGATGCCGGTGCCTTCGACATAGAACACCACCCCGATGCCCACCCGCCTTCCCTTGGCGCGCAGTCGCGGCTGCTCCTCGTCGATGAACGCGCGATAGCCGATCGCTTCCAGGGCCTTGTCGAGCACCGGGCCGTAATCGCCGCTGTCGTAATGCAGCGGCGCGAAATCCTGGTAGATGATGTGGTTGTCGTAGGGGAATGCGTCGGGCGCGATGAAGTTGCGCCGGCGAATCTCGGCGCGGTCGAGCCCGAGCTCACGCGCGGCGATGTCCAGCAGCCTCTCGATGACGAACACCCCGTGCTGACGCCCGGCGCCGCGATAGGGCGAGACGATCGGAAGCGTGGTGAAGATCGCGGTGAACCGGCTGTCATAGGCGGGTACAACATAGGGGCCGAGCAGGGTGCACTGGCTGTTGAGCGGC
The DNA here is from genome assembly GCA_035272665.1 of Allostellaceae bacterium. GTDB lineage: Bacteria > Pseudomonadota > Alphaproteobacteria > ATCC43930 > CGMCC-115725 > AP-15. Next base: position 3,808 of record DATEQL010000128.1, on the reverse strand, counting down.
ACGGTCAGCCCGTAGGGATCGTAGGCCCCGCCGTCATGCAGGAACTCGTCCCTGATCCCGAGGATGCGGCCGTCTCGGGCGAGGGCGATCTCTGCGTCGTGGATTTGCGAGCGCTCCTGCGTGGTGGCGAGGAAATGCTCGGCGCGATCCTCGATCCATTTGACCGGCCGGCCCAGCTGGATCGCCAGCCAGGGCAGCAGTACTTCCTCGGGATAGAACATCATGATCTTGGGGCCGAAGCCGCCGCCGATGAACGGCGCCACCACCCGCACCTGACGCTCGGACAGCCCCAGCATTGCGGCCAGGCCGTTGCGAACCACTACCGGCGCCTGGGTGGTGTCCCATACCGTCAGGCGCTCGGTCTTGGCATCCCAATCGGCGACGACGCCGCGCGTCTCGATTGGCGCCGAGCAGCCGCGGTCGTAGCGAAAGCGGCGGCGCAGCACCAGAGCGGCGTCCCGCCGGGCGGCGGCGTAGTCGCCCTTTCTTTGGTGGACGCGGGCGGCGACGTTGCCGGCGACGTCGTCATGGACCCGTGCTGAGTCGGGCGCCAGCGCCCGCTCGAGGTCGGTCACCGCCGGCAGCGGCTGGTATTCGACGACGATGTCGGCCAGCGCGTCCTCGGCGATGTAGCGGCTCTCGGCCACCACCACGGCCACTGGCTCCCCGGCATGGCGAACTTTGCCGCGCGCCAGCGGCACCTGGGTGCGCTGGTTGAAGATCGTGCCTTCGATGGGCGGCGGCGGCACCAGCAGCGGGCCCGGTTTCCAATAGTCGCCGAGGTCGTCGGCAGAGTAGGCGGCAACCACGCCGGGTCGCTCCCGGACCCGCAACAGATCGACCGCGCCCAGCCTCGCATGGGCGTGAGGGCTGCGCAGGAAGGCGACGTGCAGCATCCCCGGCCGCTCGACATCATTCACGAACACCGCCCGGCCGGTGAGCAGGCGGGGGTCCTCGTTGCGCGCGATCGGAGCGCCGAGATAACGGGTGGTCATCGCATCCCGGCCATCCGCCCCGCCGAGGATTGCTGGTGAAGGCTCATTACCGAATCTAGCCCCTGGCTCAACCGGCAAACGGATGGGTCGCGATCCAGTGCCGGGCGACGTCGATGCGGCGCGCGACCCAGACGCGCTCGTGGGCGAGAGCATAATCGATAAACCGTTCGAGCGCGGCGGTGCGGCCGGGCCGGCCGGCGAGCCGGCAATGCAGGCCGACCGACATCATGCGCGGGCGGGTCTCGCCCTCGCGATAGAGCACATCGAAACTGTCCTTCAGATAGGCGAAGAACTGGTCGCCCGAGTTGAAGCCCTGCGGCGTGGCAAATCGCATGTCGTTACTGTCGAAGGCATAGGGCACGATGAGTTGCGGCTTACCCCAGGAAGTGTCCCAGTACGGCAGGTCGTCTGCATAGCTGTCGGCGTTGTAGAGAAAACCGCCTTCCTCGACGACGAGACGGTGCGTATTGGGGCTGCAACGCCCCTGATACCAGCCGAGCGGCCGCGCGCCGGTCACCCGCGTATGAATCTCGATTGCCGCAGCGATGTGTTCGCGTTCGACCGACTCCGCTACATACTGGTAGTCGATCCAGCGGTACCCATGCGTCGCGATCTCCCAATCGGCGGCGAGCATTCCCGCGACCGCGTCGGGATTGCGCTCCAGCGCCATCGCTATGCCATAGACGGTGACGGGCACCTTGCGCGACGTGAAGGCGCGATGCAGCCGCCAGAATCCGGCCCGGCTGCCGTATTCGAACAGCGACTCCATGTTCATGTTGCGCATGCCGAGGACCGGCTGGGCGCCGATCCACTCCGACAAAAAAGCCTCCGCAGCCGGGTCCCCGTGGAAGATCGCGTTCTCGCCGCCTTCCTCGTAATTGATCACGAATTGCAGCGCGATGCGGGCATCACCCGGCCAGCGCGCCTCGAGTGGTGTGGCGCCGTAGCCGACCATGTCGCGCGGATAGGGTACCGTCATCGAACTGCCTCCGTCACAGCGATCGTCAACAATCTGGATGCAAAATACGGGCAAGAACCGCCTCGGCGCCAATCAATCGCTCGGTTGATAGCAGGGCGTGCTTATTTGTAGGCAACCTTTGCTCCGGCGCCCAGATCGCCGCAATCGCCAACGTCGAGACGGCATTTGCGCAGCGCGATTCGCAAGGCATCGTGTTGCACGACATCAAATCCCGCGCCGTCTTGGGCGGCGGGTTCGAGGACCGGCTGCACCGTCGACGGGATGCCCGGATTGGGACCCGGGCCAGAATTCCGCGTTTTGCAGGAGGTACGGCCGTAGTGTTCGCTGCTGAGTGGTCAGGTTGCGACAGAACTCCCAACAGTAAGATTGGTTGACCGGAGAATGCTGATCTCGTCGTAGCGGAACCCGTCCGCGTGGAATTCCTCGATATCCCTGTCCAGTTAGCGCAGGTTCACGGTCGCCGCCTCGTCGATCGCGGGGTCGTCGGGTAATTGGAATGGTGCGTTCAATCAAATGCGCGGTTCCGGAACCCAACTTACGATAGCACGGAGGTTGTGAACGCTGTACGCCGTGACTCGGCGAGGCGCCGACTTCTAGCCCGGATTAAGCATGAGGGGCGTGCGGCTATACACGAAGGGGCGGCGGCACCTTGCCGGTCGGGCTCGTGCTCGTGGTGCTGCTGGTCCTAACTGACTGAGCGGCGGAGACAAAAGGTCCCGATACTCGTCTGGACCTGCGGCAGGAAACGACCATTCGCCGGCACTTGGCGCATGCGTCGCTTCACGTCGCGGATAGAAAATTTTCTAGCACCTGATCAATGCTGTCGGCGACGCTGTCGACAGCTATGAACGGTAGATCGAGGCGCTTGGTGGCGGATTCAGTCAGCATCAGATTGTAGGGTGCTCGGTCATGCTCCGCCAACCCAGGCAGATCGCCGAGGATTTTGTGGTCAACGCGAAAGTCAGTTCGAAACACGATGATCGCCTTTTTGCGATAGGCGTAGCCGCACTCCCAACACGTCCCGGAATCGGGATCTGGGCCATCCATGTTGGCGACGACAACATCGGCCCAATCGATGCCTTCGACGTCTTTAGTGAAGATTTGTTTCGGTGTCATTGTCCTTTGTTCGAACTCCTGAGGTAGCCAGACCTCATGTCCTTTTTCTCGGAGCAACTTCGTCAACTCACTATTAAAGTTACGCTCGGCAGTGTTAAATAGCGGTCCGGCAAGGTAGATCTTCATAATGTTGCTCCGATCGATCGAAGATAAGAGGGGTTAGCTTCGGTAATGAGCCTTCGCCAGAACCCCCGAGGAGGCGACTGTGCTCCAGATTGATGGGGTGAAGCGGGGGCAAGCTAGTCGGCATCATCGGAGGACAGTCATGGAGCATTTTGCCGGGATCGACGTGCGATTGGAACGGAGGAGCGTGTGCACTGAGGGCGGCGCCGGCAGATCGTGCGCGAGGCGAAGGTGGCGAGCGCACCCGGGGCCCAGGCTATGATTCCGGCACCCTTATGGGTACGCGATCCCTGCGCGATTCTTGCCGAGGGCGCGGCGCGGGGGATCGTCGTGGACGGCGGCAGGATCGTCGAAACGGTTCCGGCAGGCGCAGAGCCGATTACGCCGGGCTGTACGGTCTTCGATGCTGCCCGGCATGTCGTGCTGCCCGGTCTGGTCAACACACACCATCATTTCTCCACCTGCCATCCAAAAATGATCCGCAGCAGATGCATTATCGCCACGATGAGAAACAGCGTGGCGGTGACCGTCATATAGGTGTTTCGGTTCAATCGGCCTGCCTTTACGCCTCGCGCCCAACAACCTCCGACAATAG
>DATEQL010000127.1:0-4356 GCA_035272665.1 Allostellaceae bacterium | reverse complement strand
GGTGTTATTGGGGATCAGACGGGCGATTTGCGGCGCCCAATCGATTTTTCTCCCTGCTCTCAGGGAGGGAAGGTCAGGGTCGGAGCCGCTTGCGCAGCAGGATCTTCTGCTCGCCGGTCAGGACAAGCTCGCCCCGCTGGTTGTGGACGGTGGCCGCCAGCGTCACGACCCCGGTCGAGCGCTGGGGTGTCAACGCCGATATTTCCAGCATCGGGTAGAGCGTGTCTCCGGCATGGACCGGCTTCAGAAATTTCGACGATTGCTCGACAAAGGCGATCAGCGCGTCCCCGATTTCATGGGCAAAGGTGCTGGCACCCGCCGCGGTGAAAGAGAGGATCTGGAAGCCGTGGGCGAGGGGACCTTGGTGGCCGCGCTCACGGCTATACTCGAGGTCGTAGTGGATCGGGTGATTGTCGGCGGAAATCGTTTGGAAGGCGGCGAAATGGGCTTCGGTCATCGTGCGGCTCGGGATATAAAACCGCTCTCCGATGGCCAGATCCTCGAAATAACGGGTCTCTCCAGAGCGATGCCTGCTGCGGTCGAAGCTCTCGGTCATAGCGCCTCCAAATGAAACATGCAACGGCAGGCGCCCTCGAGGCACTCGGTGACTTGCTGGCGAACCTCAGGGCGCGAACCGGTCTCGTCGAGAAGCGGCCGGGGATATTCTATGTCAAGGGCCGGGCGTTTCTGCACTTTCATGAGGACGGCGCCGGTCTCTTTGCCGATTTGCGGCAAGGCGGCGATTGGCAGCGATTTCCGGTCAACAGCTCTGACGAACGCGCCGAGCTGCTCGAGATTATCGACCGGAGCGCCCGAGCCAGAGAGTGATGCACTGCCCGACGGCTTGCTCGGCGCGCGCCTCGATTTCCGCCTCGGTCAAGGTGCTGAGCGGATGATCGATGACCGCGGGAACGAGGTCGCGCATCCCCAGCGCGTCGCGTTGCACCTCTGCCTCGTGCAGGAACTCGGTGGTGACGACGACCGCTGTCGGGCGGCCCAATCTCTCGAGTCTGATGCCGTCATGCGTACAGCACGAAGTGCACGACCCTCAGTCGCCGATCGCCGTCAGTACGATGTCGTTATCGGCCGCGATGGTCTCGATCAGCGCCGGGTCCGCTTCCTTGGAAAAGCTCTCCTTGCGGTAATAGCTGACCGAGGCGAAGGAGAACTCCTGCTGGAGCTTGGCAACCGTCTTGCGCAGCAGCCGATTGGCATTCCATTTGGTGTTGTCGAGGACACCCAGACGCAGCCCGTCGAGGCTACGCGCCCGCGCGGCGAGCGCCAGCGGCTCGGTCTCGACCACGCCGCGCGGATCGAAGGCGCTCAGGTCATTCTGTCCCGTCATCCGATATCGGCCTCCTTGGCTCAGAGTTAGAGGTAACAAGTGCCGTCGACGCAGATCGGCGCCCGGCGAGCGCCGCTCTCGTCGACGGTGTCGATGCTGCGCAGCACCGGCGACGACATGTGGCCCCAGCCGGGGATGAAGGCGGAAAACCGGCCGGCCACGCCCCCAATGACGAAGAGGTGGATGTGGTCGGGACTCGGCACGATCGGTATGCGCGCCTCCGGCTCGCGCTTGTACCATTTCGGCAGGTTGCGATTGTAGATCTTGCCGTAGCGCTCGTTGAACGTAATTTCCGAAAAGAGATTGTAGGCGTGCATCGCCAGATAGCTGCGCACATCGTGCCGGGTCCAGCCCTTGCCGGCTATCGTGCCGGCGTGCTCCGGGCCGATGATCACCGCGCAGTGGCCGCTCGAAACCGCATTGTTGTTGGCGATCGTGCTCATCGCCGAAGCAATGCTGTCGAGAATGCCTTCGGGGTCGTTCGCGACATGGTTGGTGACGCTGTGCGGCGGTTCGGCGGCCAGCACGAAGACAGTGGAATCTTCGGCGCCAAAGCCCTTTTCGACGTGATAAGGCGCCCACGGGCTCGCCGCTTCGTTCTCGGCGACGCAATAGGTGTATTTGCCGGGATGACCGAGCGTGCTCTTGTCGAGCTCTCCCGGCCAGCCGCCGCCGACATTGAGCAGAACGAGGCGCAGCGCGCGCCCGATCGTGGCGTTGGCGCGATTGCCCGAGCCGAACGCATTGCAGTCGCCGTTCATCCCGATCTCGCGCGCGATTGGCCCGTTGACAATCAACAGCGGTGCGGCCATGTGCGTCGTCACCTGGACCCCGTTCAGGTTGAATGCGTCGGTCGTCAGCGCCAGCATCGCGGCGCGCACGACGGGAGCATATTCGGGCTTGCAGCCGGCCATCACCATGTTGATCGCCAGCACCTCGCGCGAGAGGCTGCCGTGGCGCGGCGGTACCTTGCACTCGACGAAATGGGGCTCACCGCCCAGCGCCTCGACCACGGCGTCGACCCGCGCTCGGGTCGGCGGCACCACCGGAAGCCCGTCGGTCCACCCCTGCTCGAAATACCATTCGACGAGGTCCGTCTCGGGCGGCACCAGGACAACATTTGCTTCCGCCTCGGCCGACATCGCCACCCGCGCTTGCTGCGCCATGCTCTTCTCCCGTCACTCGGTCATCGACTTCTGCCCGATCCAAAAGCGGTTCAGCAGCTGCGTCGTTGGTCCCGGCCGCTGTCGTCCGGCGAGCCGCGCATGCGCTTCCTGATACGGCCCGACATGGCGCAGGCGGCCCGGCACCCACCGGTACAATCGCCGCAACACAGCCAGCGCCCGCTCGGCTTTGCGGCGCTCCGATGCGCCGTAGGGCAGTCCGAAGTCCTCGCGCAGCCGAGCCGGCAGCAGCCGTGCGGTCAAGGCCCGATACCATGACGGTATGGGCAGCCAGCTCCCCGCCCCGCGAAGGACGGCTCGGGCGATGCTGCGCGCCTCGTCGCAAACGGTCAGAACATCCGATCGCCACATCGCCTCGTTGTTCGCAGCGAAGTCCGCCCAGCTCTGCGGCAGGGCGTCTTGCGGAATACCGAAGAACGCGGCGAACAGCCGGGCTTCGGTCCAATAACGCTCGCGATCGGCGGTGGAAGGCGGCGAGCGCACGAGGTCGTGCGCGACCAGCGCGGTGTCGATCAGCGTGGCGTGAACCCAGCGGAGTGCCGCAACCTCGTTGGCCTCGTAGCGGGAGCCGGCGGGAAAAGGTCCGGCGCTCTTGACCAACGTCCCGCTGATGCGGGCGTGGCGACGGTGCAGGCGCCGGGCAGCCGCCAACCCTTGCTCTGTCGTGCCGAACACGATCGTGAACATGACCTTGAAGGTGCGGTGAAAACGGCCGATCGGGTCGGTAAGGACCGGCGAGTGTTGCGCGATTGCGGCGGCGATCCAGGGATGGGCGAGCTGCAGCAGCAGGGCGCGACCCGCGCCGAGAAAGATCGCCGCCTCCTTGTCGATACGCCACATCATCGAGCTCGGGCCGAACACGCCGGCGCAGCTCTCTGCTGCGAGGTCGCGGACGATCACGAGCTCGCGCTCCAGATCGGCTTCGCTGACGAACCGAGGCGGGCGGAGGGAGGTGCGGATCGCCTCAACAGCCATTCGCAACCCAAACGCCGCTCAATGCGCCATCAGAACCGGCATCTCGGCACCGCGGAGGACTTGCAGAGTAAAGCCTCCGAAGATCCATTCGCGCAAGCGGCTATGGCCGTAGCCGCCCATCACGAGCAACGCGGCGTGATCGCGCGCGGCGGACAGCAAGGTGTCCGCAGCGCTGTGCCCATCCGGCTTTAGGTGACGAACCGAGACCGGAACGCCGTGCCAGCGCAAACCGCCCATCAGGCGATCGGCCTCGTCTTCGGATGCGCCTCGATCCTCGGCGACGGTCAGGATAACGATCTCTTTGGCGAACTGGAGGAACGGCAATGCCGCGGTTACCGCGCGGGCGGCTTCCCGGGTCGCCTTCCAGGCGATGACGACAGTTTCGGGAAGAGTGCCCAAGGGCGTAGCGGTTGGTATCAGGAGCGGGCGGCCGCTGTCGACCAGAGCCCCCTCGATAGTTTCTAATGAAACACCCGCGTCCTCACCCGGCCGCCCGATGACCAAGAGGTCGGCACAGCGTCCATATTCGGCGACCCAGTAGGGCTCGGCGCCGATTTGCCGGAGCCACTGCGCCGTCGGACCCGACGGACCCGGCGGAGCATCGCGGAGTACCAACCCCTCGCGCTCGCAAAAGCCTTGGAACAGCTGGTTGGCCTTTTTCTCGCGCTCGTCGGCTTCCTGTTCCAGCCGATTGATCAGACTGCCGACCATCGTGGCGCCGCCTCCGTCCGAGGCCATGGCGACCGCCGTCGCCGCTGCGTCGGGGCGCACATGCAGGAACTCGAGATGCGCGCCGAACCGACGTGCGACGGCCAGCGCCGACGCGAATACCGCGCTGTCGCTGTCGCTGCC
>DATEQL010000126.1:0-2336 GCA_035272665.1 Allostellaceae bacterium | reverse complement strand
AAACGCGAGCTTGTCCGGAGCGAGACCGGCACGCGTGTAGACCGAGCGCAGCAAGGATGTCTGGGCCGCCTCGCTCGGCAGCGACAATCCGATCGTCCGGCCGTCCGAATTGACCCCGGAGCCGAGGATAACCGCGCGAATCGCATTGCCATCGGCGAGCGCATCCGCGAGCGGCTTGAGGATGACCACGCCGCCACCCTCACCGCGGACATAGCCATCGGCGCGCTCGTCGAATGCGAAGCAACGCCCGCGCCGGGACAGCATCGCGGCGCGGCAGAAGCCCAGATAGGGATAGGGCGCCAGCAGCAAGTTGACGCCGCCGACAACCGCGGTCGCGATCCGCTCGCCGCGAATCGCTTCGCAGGCGTGATGCAGGGCGACGAGCGAGGACGAGCATGCCGTGTCTACAGTCAGGCTCGGCCCGTGTAGGTCGAACACATAAGAAATCCGATTGGCCAGGACGCTCAGGCTGTGCCCGGTCATAAAATAGGAGTCGGCCCCGGCCGGATCCTCGAATCGTAAATCCGAATAATCGGTTGTCGATGCTCCGATATAAACCCCGGCGGTGCTGCCGGAAAGCTTGCCTGCCGGAATGCCGGCATCCTCAATTGCGTGCCACACCAGCTCCAGCAACAGCCGCTGCTGGGGATCCATTTGCGCTGCTTCGCGAGGTGAGATGCCGAAGAAGGACGGCTCGAACAGATCGATGCCCGTGATCAGCCCGGCAGCCCAAGTGTAGCTCTTGCCCGGCTCGCTTCGATCCGGATGGAAGTAGAATCGGGTCGACCATCGCTGCGGGTCAACTTCGGAGACTGCATCTCTCCCCGAGACGAGCAACCGCCAGAACCCCTCCAGGTCCCCGGCCCCCGGGAATCGGCAGGACGCTCCGACGATCGCAATCGATCCGTCTTTCATACCGTTAAGGCTTGTTCAAGTCCGTGGAGGCAAGATCGGGACAGGTGACGGGGCCACCTTGCCCTCATTACACACAAGGAGAGCCAAATGCCAGCGTTCGCCATGGGTCCCTGATGTCGCGGCACCTTCGTCGCCGCATGCGACGAGGGGAGCCGGCGGCAAGGTGTCGGCCGAGCCAGGTCGCGTCGCCGCACCTGCGTGGCCCAAGCGCTCGTGGCAAAAATGTGGCACAATTAGTTAATTTAGACTCGGATGTGCGGGGATTATTCCACCCCACCACTCATGCGCGAAGCGTGGCAAGCGCCTCGTAGACCAACCGGTCGACCTCGATCCCGTCGCGCCATGCCCTCTCCCGGCTGCGGAACGCACGCTCCCCGGGAATCCGGATTTCGCTTACCTCAGGTTGACGCGGGGTCGCTTTAATCCGCTCGATGAGCCCGCCGACCTGCTGCTTGAAGTCGTCGAGATCGATTAGCAGATCCGGCTTGAACGCGATAAACAGGTAGCCGTCGTCCTTTTCCGGGTCGAGCGCCGAACCGCCCAGCAGTCCGAACGCGTGGACGACCAAGGCGAGCCCGAAGCCCTTATAGCCGCCGAACGGCAGCAGCGCACCGAGTCTTGCCAGCGCGGGATCACGGGTCGGCTGCCCTTCGGCATCGATTGCCACTCCTTCCGGCAGCAGCTGCCCCAGCCGCTCGCGGTAGGCCAACTCGGTACCCATAAACGCGGAGGTTCCGATATCAAAAACGACCGGTCCGCAAGATGACGGCATGCCGAAAGCAATTGGGTTGGTGCCGAGCGCCGGGCGGGTCCCGCCCGGCGGGGCGACGCTGCGCGTGGAGCTTGCCGTATGGATTCCGACGAGGTTCGCGTTGGCGATCATCTCGACATAATAGGCGCTACGCCCGCTCATCCAGCTGTTGGTGACCCCGACGATCGCGAACCCGCGCGTCGATGCCTTCTCGATCGCAGCTCGGGCGGCATGATACATCGCCAACATGCCGACATTGTTGCCGCCGTCGTAGAGCGTCGATACGTCGGTTTCACGCAGCACGCGGATCGCTTGGCGAGGCTTTTTGAAGCGTCGATGCTCGGGGATGTTTAGAAGCTTCGCCAACCCGGAATACTCGTAGCCGCACAGCGCCGCATCGATCGCATGATCGGCCACGATGCGAGCCTCCTCGGCGTCGTAGCCGATGCCGCGCATCGCGCGCTCAGCGTGCTCGCGCGCCTCGGCGATACTCAAACGGATGCGATCGGACGGCATCCCTCGCAACTCCCCTCTGCGAAAAGGCGTGCGACGGCTACTCCGCCGCCCGCTGGCGCACTGGCTCGGGCCGCCAGCGCAGGATCGGTTTGCGTGCGGCGGTGGTTTCATCGAGACGGCGACGTGGGGTCAACCGAGGCGCCGAATGAAAGCG
>DATEQL010000125.1:0-6184 GCA_035272665.1 Allostellaceae bacterium | reverse complement strand
TCGTCGAGTTGCAGACCGCCATCAACCGCTTCATCGCCGATGCCAACGACAAGCCCAAGCCCTTCGTCTGGACCAAATCCGCCGACGCCATCCTCGCCGCTGTCCAGCGTGGGAGACAAGCGTTAGAAGCTATCCACTAGCTGTGATGCCTCGCCGGTAAGGTCAGCGACAATCCGCTGTGTGGCCTGGAACATGATCGTTTGGACGTGTGTATCGCGGTAATAGGCCTCGCGGTTCTGCTCGGCGTAGCCAAAGGGGGCTTGTGTGTCGGCAATGCCGCCGAACTGATAGCCCACCTGTGCGCGCACGTAGGTGCCGGTCGGCTCGCGGTTTGGCTCGATGATCAGCCGCTCCATTGCGTCGATATCGCAATGGATTAGGTTCTTGGTCAGTGCGAAGGTATAGCCCTCTACTATCGGGAAACGCATCTCCATGGACGCGCGCTCGGCGAGAGCGCGAACATGATTTTTAGGCCTGTCATCGGGCTCCGGCTTTTTCACCGGGCGGCCCTTGAACGGGATCACAGAGAAGGGGATGCGTAAACGTCGACATATTCCTCGGTCAGTAAGCCGGTTGCCGGATCCGGCGTATAGTCCAGGCGGCGCAGGCCGCGCCCGACGACCTGCTCGCAGAGGAGTTGACTGCCGAAGGCGCGAATGCCGAGCACCTGCGTGACGTTGTTGGCGTGATCGACTGCAAGCGAGCCCGATCCGCCGGCGTGACATCGATGATTATTCCCTGGCGCATGCCGCACAGTCGCACAGCCGGCGTCCCGAGAAAACTCTAATTTGGACTCTTCCGTCAGGTGTAATCGACTAGTACGGACAAGCGGCGCCGAGTCCTGGCGCTCCAGGCTCGCCACCAACTTTTCCCGCAGGTTCTGCGCATCGTCCAATCCTTCGTCACTCCCAAAGTCGATTTCCAGGGAGCGCCGGCGGCCGAGCTTGGGCTGCAAAAATACATTGATCGCCTGGTCGAACGGATTCGCGATGCCATCCAGCCGGACACCAGCCAAGGCGAGCCCCCGCTTTTACCACTTCTGAACCGTTATAAAGAAATCGGCACGACAGCCGAGGTGGATTTCAAGACCACCCGCCCATGCTTCTCTACCATTCACAGTCACATTAACCAAGTCGTCTCCGACACCAAGACTTGGGAAACCAGCGCCGCCTTCCGGATTGAGCAAGCCGTACAGCACGGCTTAGTCCGATACTACGCTCGTAATGACGGACTTGGGCTCGTGATCCCGTACGGGTACATGGACGTTGATCACAGCTACGAGCCAGATTTCCTTCTCCGGCTCGTCACCCCAGGCTCGGACACCACTCTCATCCTCGAGGTCAAGGGTTTCGAGGACGACCGTACCAACGCCAAGCACGGCGCTGCGAAACGCTGGATCGAGGCCGTCAATAACTGGGGAAAGTTAGGTCGCTGGGTGTTCCACGTCTGCCGCAACCCGCAGACCCTGGACAAAGAATTGGCCTTCCTTACCTGCGAGCCACTACATAAAGCCGCATAGTAAGGTGACCGTTGCGGCGCATTTCAGCGAAACATAGCGCTGGAATGTCGCTTTTGTAGTGCATCTGACGCGACTATTCCGCCAGTCCAATGGCCATTCAGGTCTTGATATCGGTGCCGGAAGTTTTTGATGCGCTGTCCCTATCTCTGCGTAAGGACAGCGGCCCTCGGTTGGACGTGCACGTTGTTAACAAATCCGGTGCAATAGGCAAAAGAGGCTATAGGATATAGGATATAGGATATAGCGTGCTTATCCGGTTAACACCCAAGGATACCATATCTAGATCTCAGCCTGTCTAATGACAGGATCAATAAAACATTCCCGGTGCTCCACGCATCTCACGTGTGTACTTGGCGGTTCTTCTACATACGTTGTCAGAGGCAAAGGCGACCGCCGTTCGATGCCGTCCGCGATCACAACGATTGACGCTCGATAGATCCCAGTGTTGCGTGTTTCTATCTTGAAGCCATATGGTATCACGGTTTTATTTGGCCTCACGGTCGTGTCGGTGATATGATAATTTTCGTGGAAATCAACGTAGTGGTTCTGGTCTTTATCTGGATGATCGGAATCGGGATATTTTGCATTTTTACCGCGTTTTACAAAAGGGTTGAACCAAAATTTGATCAAGGGCTTCTTCTCCATATCACCATCAAAACTTAATTCAAAATGCGTTTGTAAAAACGGCCGTCGCGCGATTACCAATATGTATATAAATACTTCACGAGTATGACTTGGGGCTACAAATTCGACTGTTTTGTGTTCGCGCAAATCTCGAGATAAATAGTTTATTTTATACTGTTCGCAAGATAAAAGGTCCCAAAACACATCGACGGCCGACTTTTTCAACAATATTTTGTGTATTCGAGGCACGATTATCTCTTTAAAAACATAGAAAAATACTGCAAATCCAGCAATAATTATTGCTATCCAATCATGTTTCATGAGTCGACTTCCCGCAATCGCCCCGAGCACAATTATCCATGATGATCGCCCCAGGTGTCAGGGGGTTATGTCAGAAATCCGCTACCCGCGGATCAACGATTCTCTCTACCTTCAAGCCGCCGGTAGCCGCCGCAACAACCGAATAACAACGAGAAGAGGCCGGGCCCGAAACAACGAAATGCGCAGGCTGCACCAGCCCATGCGCCGCGTCGGCGCGCGCGGCACTAATCTCTTCGTGAGGGCAAAGGCAACGCGGTCCGTTCCATTCCCGACCACTGCTTTCGCTGTGCGCGTGACCACCATGGGTGGCCTCTCGGCGGTCGGCTTTTTAGCCGGCCGTGACGCCGGCCTTCAGCCAACGTCGCCGATACAGTATCATCGGCTTCCATGAAGGCACTCTCGGGGCGCCTAACCCTGGGCATCCAGGCGCGGCTCGTGATCCTGATCATGGTGACCGTGCTGCCTTTGGTCGGGCTGGCGAGCCTCGCCGTGCTCCGCACCGTCGATGACGAGCACGCGCAGATCGAGCGCGATGTTGGGGAAAGGGTGGAAGGTCTGCTCGCCGACGTCGACCGCTGGATAAGTAGCATTCAGGCGGAACTACAGGTCCTTGCAGTGTCGCCGAGCCTTCAGGAAGGCGATTTCGTGGGCTTCGATCGTCAGATGCGCGAAGCGCTCAAGATCCAGGGGACATCGATCGTCCTGCACGACACCAAAGCCCAGCAGCTGCTCAGCACCAACCGGCCGTTCGGCGAACCCCTCCCGCGCGCGACCAACAGCGAAATGCACGATCGCGTTGTCAAGACCGGCAAGCCGCAGATCTCGGACCTGATCATCGGCGCCGTGTTGCGGCGGCCGATCTTGACGGTGGGGGTGCCGGTCTTCCATGACGGGCGGGTCGCCTATGTGCTGGCGATGGGACTGGGGCCGGAGCTGCTGTTGCCACTGTTGCAAGAGCAAAGCCTCGGCGCCGACTGGACAGCCGCCATCTTCGATCGCCAAGGGCTTACGTTGGCGCGCAACCGCGACCATGAACGCTTCCTCGGCCAGCCAGCCGCCCCGGTCCTTAAAAGGAGCATGGCGGGGGCTGTCGAGAGCTGGTTCCCCAATGTCACAAAGGACGGGGTCGAGGTTTACTCCACGTTCCGGCGCTCGCCGATCACCGGCTGGACCGTCGCGATCGGCGTACCGAGAGAGTTCGTCGACGCGCCGCTGCGGCGGGCGCTCTGGATCGCCTTCGGCGGCGGCGGAGCGGTGCTCGCCTTGAGCCTCGCCCTCGCCGGATGGATGGCCCGGGCGATCCGTCGGCCGGTCGAGGCATTGACGGGTGCCGCGCAGGCGTTGGGGCGGGGCGCTCCCCTCGGTCCGCCGATCGGCGGAGTTCGTGAACTCGATCAGGTCGGGCACGCGCTGCGCGCCACGGCGATCGCGCTCGAACAGCGCGCTCATGCCCGGGAGGCGGCGGAGGCGGCACTGCGGGCGAGCGAGGAGCGGTTCCGCATGCTGGCCGAATCATTGCCGCAGCTGGTGTGGACTTGCCTGCCGGACGGGCGCGTCGACTACCTGAGCCGGCAGTGGCTCGAGTATACCGGCATGTCCGAAGCCGAGCCGTTAGATTCGCAGAGGCTGAAAGAGGTGATCCACCCCGATGATCTGGCGGCCACGACGGCTTGCTGGGGAGCGGCGGCGGCGGGGCTGGCGCCCTACGATCTGGAGCATCGCATCCGCGCTTCGGACGGCACCTACCGATGGTTCAAGACCCGCGGTACACCGGTCAGGGATGAAGCGGGGCAAACGGTCAGATGGTTCGGCAGTTGCACCGAGATCCAAGACATCGTCGAGGCCCGCGAGACGCTGGCGCACAGCCGCGAACAGCTGGGAATAATGGTGGACGAAAGGACTCGCGAGCTGGCTGCCGCCAACGAACGGCTCCGCACCGAGATCGACGCGCGCGAACTGGCGCAAACCGCATTGATGCAGGCGCAGAAGATGGAGGCGGTGGGGCAGTTGACGGGCGGCATCGCCCATGACTTCAACAATCTTCTGACAGCCGTTTCCGGCTCGCTGGAGCTGCTCGAAGCGCGGACCTCGGACGAGACGAGCTTGCGCCTGCTGCGGACCGCGCAACGCGGCGCATCCCGCGGAGCCAGGCTGACCCAGTCGCTGCTCGCTTTCGCGCGCAAGCAGCATCTCGATCCGGTACCCGCGGACCTGAACGCCATCATCGCCGAGATGAGCGACATGCTGCACCGCTCAATCGGCGCTTCAGTCGATATTCGGCATGCCCCCGCGAGCGAGCTCTGGCCGGTCCTGGTCGATGTCAATCAGATCGAGTCGGCGCTCCTGAACATTGCCATCAACGCGCGCGACGCGATGCCCCAGGGTGGCACCCTGCTCGTCGAAACAGCTAACATCGGCGCCGGCAGCGATGGTTTGCCTAACGAGATGGCCGGTCGTGACTGCGTCCTCGTGTCGATGCGCGACACTGGAACCGGGATGAGCCCCGAGATCGTCGAACACGCGTTCGAGCCCTTCTTCACGACGAAGGAGATCGGCAGGGGAACCGGGTTAGGCCTGTCCATGGTGTTCGGCGTCGTACGTCAATCCGGCGGAGCGGTCCGTATCCACAGCCGCATCCGCGAGGGGACGACCGTGCAAATCTACCTGCCGCGGGCAGTCGAGGCTGCTGCGACGTCCTCTTCGGGGCGGGCGAAGCAGGCTCAACGAGCCGGGAGGGCGCGGATCCTCGTTGTCGACGACGATCTCGATGTCCGCTGGATCACGGTGGAATGTCTCCGCGGGATCGGTCATGACGTGACAGAAGCCGGCAGCGGGGGCGCCGCGTTGGCCATCCTCGATCGGGGCGATCCCTTCGACCTTGTAGTAATGGATCTGGCGATGCCGGGGCTGTCGGGAACAGAGACGGTGCGTTTGGCGCGGCGCACACGGCCCGACCTCAAGGCGTTGTTTTGCACGGGCTATGCAGAGGTCTCAAGATTCGAAGGCGAAACCGGCGGCGACGTGCTGCTCAAGAAGCCCTTCGCGCCCGAGGCCTTGGCCGAGGCTGTCCGGAGGGCTCTCCTACCGACTCCCGGCCGCGAGACCGGAAATGTCGTGCCGCTACGACGAGGCGAGCAGGCTCAGTCCCGCTGATCCAATTGCGCGCCGGCCCTGAACTCAGCGCTGCAGCCGTTCGAAAAAAACGAGCACAGCGAACAGCGCAACGAACCACAACACCTCCAGAGCCACCCACACGACGATCTTCCACGGTCCTTCCTCGTGCCGGGCGTCACGACGCATCTCCGCCTCGATCTCTCGGTTCCATTGCCGGGCGATGCGTTTTGAGTCGGGCTCCATCAGATCTTTCCTGGTCCCCGCCAGCAGACGGGGGAAAATGACTTTGTCGGAGACCGCGCGCCGATAAGTGGCCCCAAAGTATACCACCACTAAAAGAACCTCAAATCGGATCGTTTATGAAGCGGAACACAGAGGCAGGCCGAAGGGGCAACCAACCCCTATCACTCGGTTGATTATTGTCGAAGTTTTTCAACTGAAACTGGGGCAATTTTTGGTTTCCTTTTGAGCCAACGTCAGGTTTCATGAGCATCGTTAATGAATCTTAACCGGCGTGGGGGCCGGTGCCACACAGAACGGCGGATCTTCCGCCGTCGCCAACCGGGGGACACACACATGCGATCGATGGTGGCGCAGAGCCTCGTT
>DATEQL010000124.1:0-10809 GCA_035272665.1 Allostellaceae bacterium | reverse complement strand
CGCAGCGACCGGTCGAAAAGTAGCCGAAACGTGCTGCCGGACGAAAGGACTATCGTACTTAACAGCCCAACCTGGTTGGCCACGCCGTCGACCGCCGCAATGACCGTTGTGCTGCCGTCTAGAGCGAGGAAATGCAACTGGGCCTCGGCAGCCATCGCCGCCAATGCGAAATCGTAGGTCGGGTCGCCGGCCATGATGTTGCCGCCGATCGTACCCTTGCAGCGGATCCGGATGTTGGCGACATCGGGCCATGTCTGCGCCAGCGAGGGTAGTCGCGCGGCAACCTGCGGCGCGGTCGCGAGGCGGTCGTGCGTCACCAGCGCGCCGAGATGTAGTTCACCTTCCCGCTCCTCGATGCGATCGAGACCAGCGAGGCGGCCCAAATGGATCACGTCGGTGACCGGGGCCCCAAACTTCATCCGGTTGACCACATCGATGCCGCCGGCCATGAATACGCCGCCGGCACCGACCGCTCCCTTCAGTGACACCGCTTCCGCCGCGCTGCGTGGGCGGTGCAGCCGAAACTCGGGAATCAGCTTGC
Organism: Allostellaceae bacterium; assembly: GCA_035272665.1. Taxonomy (GTDB): domain Bacteria; phylum Pseudomonadota; class Alphaproteobacteria; order ATCC43930; family CGMCC-115725; genus AP-15. The sequence goes on along the minus strand of DATEQL010000124.1, from coordinate 10,268 downwards.
GCGAACGGTGCACTGCAAGGGAGCTCGCCGCGGCGAGCGGCGTCATATGACGCCTCCGACCGGCATTTCGCCGCCATACCAGCGCTGTACCGCAATTTCGCCGAGTGCGACGAGACCGAATAGCGCAAGACCGATGCCGCAGAGGAGCACAATCGCGGCCAGTACTGTTGCTGTCTCGCCAGCCGAGGAGGCGAACATAATAATATATCCGAGCCCGGCCTGAGCGGTGATGAACTCGCCGACAATGACGCCGATCATTGCCATCGTCACGCCGACCTTCATCCCGGCGAAGACAAACGGCATCGCATAAGGAAACCGCGCCAGGCGGAAGATCTGCCACTCGCTGGCCGTCAGCGAGCGGCACAGCTGCAGCACCTCGGGCTTGGCGCTGACCAGCCCGGTTGCCGTCGAGACCACGACCGGGAAGAACGCAATGAAGATCGCGACGACGATGCAGGATCGGCTGCCCACGCCCAGCCACACGATGAAGAGCGGCGCCAGCGCGATCTTCGGGATCAGCTGGAACATGACGATATTTGGATAAAGCGCCTCGCGCACCCAGGCTGAGAAGGTGATCGCGATCGCGAGGGCGACCCCGAGCAAGGTGGCGACGGCGAAGCCGATGGCGGTTTCAAGCGTCGTCGGCACCGACTGTTGAAACAGGATCTCCCAATTCTCCGAAAGGACCGACCAGACCGCCGAAGGCGGCGGCAGCAACAGGGGGGAAACCCGGCTTGCGCGGCAGAACACTTCCCAGGCTACGAGAACCGCCAGCGCAAAGAGGAGCGGCAGCAAACCCAGCCGACCGAGGCGATATTGCCAACCGGCGACGCCCCAGCCGCCAGGCTGGACCCGCGAGCTGGTGATGTCCTGGAATATATCCATGCTGCGAGGTCAGCGCACCTAGTGCTCAGACACACCCAGATAATTCAATCCGCGTCTCCCTCCCTCGTCTTCCCGTGGGTGCGACAATGCTTTTTGATCGCAGCATTGGTCTGCCGTCGACCAATGAATCGTATGAACGGGTCGGAGACGCGGTCGCGGAGCCCGGGCTCACTCGGCCGCGAGTGCCATGACCGGATGCAGCGCCTGCTCGAGAGTCTGCTCGTACGCCTCGAGCCACGGCTGGCCTTCGGGCGCGATCAGATCGCCGGAACGCGCGCTGCCAGCGACATCGGGATCGTCGACGCCGGGTGGAACCGTCCCTTTGTCCTGCAGCGCCCGAACGGCGTCCATCAGGCGCCGCCGCGTCATGACGATCATCCGGTCGCTGGGTGCAAGATTTTCAAGCGTCCGATCGGAGATGTCGCCCATGCTCTCAGTGACCGCCGAGTCCTGCGGAAACACTCCGGCAATGCCGGTGTAGCTGACCGTGCGTTGGGCTTCGCGGTCGATCAGATAGTCATTGGTGTGGTTGGCGACCGCACGCCAACGGCCGAACCAGTCGGCGGTTTTCGGCAATGTCGGGCTTACGCGGTCGAGAAGCGGTAGCGGCTCGCCCCGCTTGTTGGTACTGAGCACCGGAGTTTTGCGCGTCCAGCTGAAGGTGAACGCCATCGTGTGGGTGTCGTCCATCGGGACCCAGCCTTGAGCGAGGACGTTGTCGGTCAATGGACCGTTCGGAAACAATGTCCAGAACGGAAACACAAAATGGGCAAAACGGTAATAGAGGTGGTCCGGTTCGGCCGGGCGATAGGCCGCATACATCGCGCCCCAGTCGGTCGGTTGCGCGTGGTAGCGCGGGGCGCGATCGGTGAATTGGAACCGCTCCGGGTGATCCGGATCGATGTCGTCGATCGTCACCTTGCCGGTATGCAGAAAGCTGAAATGCGAGGTATCGATGTCCCCTTCCAGCGCCTGCAGCCAGTTGCATTCCCGCTGCCGGGCCCAGAGGCGGGTCTCGCCAGCCGGGCAGAGCATTGCCTCGAGTGCCGGCAGCGGTGGTGCCACCTTGCGCTCGCCCATATAGACGTACACCAGGCTGCCGCGCTCGGCCACCTTGTAGGCCTTCGCCTTGATCTTGTCCCGGAAGTCCTGGTCGGCCGGCAGATTAGGCATATCGAGGCAATTACCGGCGATGTCGTATTTCCAGCCGTGATAGACGCAGCGCAGGCCGCCCTCTTCGTTGCGGCCAAAGAACAGCGAGGCGCAGCGGTGCGGACAGCGGTGATCGAGCACGCCGACCCGGCCAGCGCTGTCGCGAAAAGCGACCAACCGCTCGCCCAACAACATCAGCCGCAATGGGTCGCCATCGGCCACCAGTTCCGAGGACAGGCAGGCCGGCAACCAGTACTGCCGCATCAGCGCGCCCATTGGGGTGCCGGGTCCTACACCCGTGAGCAATTCGTTTTCCGCTTGAGTGGTCATGGCTTGGTTCCTCCAGTGCTGGATAGGACGGCTGTCGATCAGCCTAGATATTTGTCGAATTCGGCGACCCGTTGACGGACACTGGCCCAGTCCGCCCCGGTCAGCTTGATCTTGCCGGCGAAGCGGTTGGTAAAGATCTCGTCGGGATCGGGCCGCTTGGCTCCGGGCTCCATCAGGTAGTGCACGACGAGATCGGTCGTCTCGGCATAGCCGGCCGGGTCGCCCCATCCCAGCCCGTGTTCGTGCGCCTCGGGGCGATCGATGCCGTGCTGCCACATGCCGAGCCCGATCCGGGCGAATTCCTTGGAGCTGGGGTTGAGCGCCATTTCGGGCACTTCCTTTTGGAACAGCTCCAACGACTCCTGCGGATTGGTCAACGTAAAGGCGAGCGCTTCGAGGAGGCCACCGACGACCGCCTCGCAAAGGGCGGGATCGCTCTCCAAGGTCTTCTTCTGGGTCGTGATCGTCTGCCCGTCGTTGCGAATGCCGGCGGTGCTGTACAGCATCCAGCGGCTCGGCACGCCTTTCGACAGCATCGCCGACGCGCTGCCGAGCGCGAACGAGGTAATCGCGTCGACCTGCTTCTCCATCAGCACGCGCTCGAGCACCTTGTTGTCGACATGGACGAACTCGATCGATTTGGCGTCCAGCCCGACCTTCTCCGCATAGGCTGGGAAGAACGGAAATTCGCCGGAAGTCGGCACCGAGGCTACCTTCTTTCCTGCCAGATCCGTCGGCTTCAGGATCGGCGAATCGTCGAGGACCCCGACCCCCATGGTCGAGTCATAGTCGCAGGTGGCCAGCGCGATCAGCGGCAGGTTCTTGGCCACCGAGAGGATCAGCGGCGGCACGGCGACAAGACCGAAATCGAACTGGCCAGTGGCGATGGCCTGCGACGACGCCACCGAGCCGAAGCCGCGAGCAACGTCGAGATCGATCCCGCGCGCCTTCATGATCCCCTTGGCGCGAGCGACGAACACATAAATCGAGTTGCCCTGAGCCAGCCAGGCCAGCGTGAATTTGACGGGCCGGGGCTCGGCAACGGCGGGCATCGGCAGCAACGCGGCGCTCACCGCCGCCGTCCTGGCAAGGAAACCCCGTCGCGATATTCCGCGTCGCATCGTCAACTGACCCCATCCCCGGCGTCACCGCCTGCCGTAAGACCGGCGCACCAGCTCCTCGGCGAGTGCTACTGCGCCGAACAGCGCCACGCCAATCACGCACAGCACGAACAGCGCCGCGAAAATGACCGCAGTTTCCATTCGCGAGCTGGCGTACAGGATGTAAAAACCGAGACCCGCCTGGGCGGATATGAATTCGCCGATGATCACGCCGATGACCGCCATCGTCATCGCGATCTTCATGCCGCTGAAGATCGCCGGCAGCGCGAACGGAAAACGGACCATCGCGAAGCATTGCCATTCGGAGGCGGTTAGCGAACGGCACAGCCGCAACGCCGAGGCCTCGACATTTGCAAAGCCGACAGCGGTCGAGATCACTACCGGAAAAAAGCTGACAAAGGCGGCAAAGACGACACGCGACTCGCTGCCGATGCCAAGCCAGACGACAAACAACGGCGCCAGCGCGACCTTCGGGATCAGCTGGAAAACGACCAGATTGGGGTAGAGCATGTCGCGCAGGAACGGCGAATAGGTGATCGCGATGGCGAGCCCGACCCCGAGCGCCGATGCCAAAAAAAATGCCATCAGCGAATCGAGCGTGGTCGGCACCGCGTGATGCAGCAGCACCGGGAAGGCTCGCCACAGTTCGTGCCCAATCTCGACCGGCGGCGGCAGAATCACTGCCGGTATGCGTAGCACCGTGACGACAAACTGCCAGACGAGGAGCACCACCGCAGCCATCAACAGCGGCAGAATGACAGGCCGCAGCCGCCGCAGGTGCGGCGCGGCCAGGACCGCGTTGCCAGCCAGCCGAGCGGGTGCGATCCCGATCCGCGGAACTGCCGAATATTCGGCGGTCATCCGACCAGCTCCCGGCGCCCGACGCTTGTCTCGGGGCGACGCCCGTTCGGGCGATGGCTCTCCTCGATGCGCTCACGCAGATGGCCGCAGATCTCGTTGAACTCGCGGCTCTCGCCGATCGCCATCGGGCGCGGCCGCGCGAAGGGGACCGTCAAATCCTCGACGATCGTCGCCGGCCGCCGCGTCATGACCAGCACGCGGTCGGCGAGAAACACCGCCTCGCGGATGCTGTGCGTCACGAACAGCGCGGTCTTTGTGTATTGCTGCCAGAGATCCAGCAGCAGCTCGTTCATCTCGTCGCGGGTGATCGCGTCGAGCGCGCTGAACGGCTCGTCCATTAGCAACAGCTCGGGATCGTAGACCAGCGCCCGGCAGATCGCGACCCGCTGGCGCATCCCGCCCGACAGCTCATGCGGCTTCTTGTAGATGAAGCCGTCGAGGCCGACCCGCTCCAGCAGCTGCCGCGCGCCGTCGCGATAAGCATCGAGCGGGCGCTTCAGCACGCGGATCGGGAACAGCACGTTGTCGAGCGCGCTCTTCCACGGCAGCAGCGTCGCATCCTGGAACATGATACCGATGCTGGTGCGCGGCCCGATCATCGGCTCGCCGCCGATCGCAATATGGCCGGCCGTGACTGATTCGAGGCCGCCGAGCATCATCAGCAGGGTGCTCTTCCCGCAACCCGACGGCCCGAGAACCGCGACGAACTGCCCGCGCGGCAGAATGAAGCTGACGGAACTGACCGCCTCCACCGCCTCGGGCGTGCCGCTGCGGTAGACCTTGCTGACCTCGGCAACCTCGACGTAGCGCTCGTGCTCGACGACCGGCATGCACCGCTCCTTCGACAACGGAGCGCTCGCAATCCACGTGCCACCCTCGCGGTCAACTCAAATAGGGGCGAAACTCCTGACCGTTCTTTTGCATCTGTTCCCATTCCGCCGGCGATGGCTTGAGGTCGCCGACAAACTGATTGGTCATCATCTTGGCAATATCCGGACGCTGGTCGCCCTCCTTGGCGAGGTATTTCATTACCAGATCGGTCATTGCCTCGTAGTCCTTGGTTTCCAGGTAACCCAGGCCGTTGGTCTTGATGATCTCACGGGCACTGACATAGGTCAGGATGCCGGTGCCGACCCGGATCTGCTCGCGCGCCTGCGTTGCCAGCGCCATTTCCGGCACCTGCTTGAAGAACACCTTGATCGCCTCGGCGGGGTCGAGCAGCGTCGCCTTCAAGCCCTGCAGGATGCCGTCGACGAAGGCGGCGCAGACCTGCGGCTCCTCGGCGACGCGGTTCGGCTGGGTCATCACGGCGGTGCCGTAATTGATGATGCCGTAATCGCTGAACAGCATGAAATGCGCCTTGACGCCGGTGGCGACGTAGCTCGGCATCGCGCTGCTGGCATAGCCCGAGATCGCATCGACTGCACCTTCCGGCAACAGCCGATCGCGCACCTTGTTGTCGACCTGGATTCTGTCGACCTTCGCCAGGTCGAAGCCTGCTTTTTCGGCGAAAGCCGGCAGAAACGGGTAATCGCCCGAGGTTGCCACCGACGCCATCTTGTGGCCCTCGAGATCCTTGGGGGTTTTGATAGGCCCGTCGTTCATGATGCCGATGCCCATCGTCGCGTCATATGCGCAACAGGCGAGCGCTACCGTCGGCAGCCCCCGGATCGTCTGCAGGATCGCGAGAGACGGCGAGGCCATGCCGAAATCGAACCGGCCTTCGCCGATTGCCTGCGCGGCGGCGACAGAGCCCGAGCCGCGGGCGATATCGACATCGAGCCCGTGCTTGTCCCAGAAGCCCATGCCTTTGGCGACGAAGGCGAACAGGCTGCCGCCTTCGGCAACCCACGCCAGGGTGAATTTGATCGGCTTCTTGTTCTGGGCGAAGACGAGGCGAGGGCAGGCGATGCCGCCGGCGGCGCTCAGCACGGCGGCGCCGCTTCCGCCGAGAAACCGGCGGCGCGACAATCGGCGTTCGATGCTCATGGTCTCTTCTCCGGCAAGCGGGCGCTGACTAGGCTCGCAGGAAGCGTGCCATCCCGGCCGCCGTGACCATTTAGCCGGCGGTCGCCGCGCTTTCTTCGGCGCGGCGACCGGCTCGCGATCCGCAACATGGAGCGCGCCGGCATCGGCATCATCACCGACGATGAGATCCGCCGCGAAAGCTATGCGTTCTGAACCGCATCGCAGCCTCTACCCGGGTCACTCGCGGGAGGACAAGACAAGATCGCCGAACGCCCTTCGCAGCGCGAGCTTCGGCTCGTTTTCTCGCTAAGTTTGAATTGGTCAGCACGCTGATCAGCAGCGGGCTTATGACGGCCTGCGTAATCCCCTCGTCAAGCCCGGTTTCGATCTTCACGATCTGGTCCTTGAGCCATAGCTTTCGCTTCCTCAGCCGCTGCAATTCTAGCCGGTCGAGGGGAGTGCGCTCGGCCAGACGCGCGATCACGACATCGAGGTCGCGATAATCGGTCTTCGGGGGGCGAGCTTTGACGTTAGGGTTTCGACGTCTAAATCTATGTGATCACTCCGCCGCCATCAGCGGCGCCAGCCGGCTTCCGGGCTTTTCCAGTTGGGCGTAAGGTCCCTGATCGACGACCCGCCCCTGTTCCATGACGAGCACTTGGTCGAAATCTGAAGCGAGGCGGGGGCGGTGCAGGCTCCAGACCAGGCTGCGCTCGGCAAATTCGGTCTTCAGGCGTTCGAGGATGGCGGCTTCCGCCGCGCCGTCGAGCACCGCAGTCGCATCATTAAGGGCGACCAGATCGGGCCGCTTGAGGACCGCCCTCGCGATCGCCAATTTTTGCCTCTGCGCCTCGGAAAGCCGCGAACCACCGGTGCCGACCGGATATTCGAGCCCAACTTTGATCAGTGTTCCACGCAAGCCGAGCTCATCGAGGACCTCGGTGATCGCGGCATAGACGCGTTCCCGACTGCCCGACTCACTGCGGACGATGGTGCCGAAAAGGACATTTTCCTGCACCGGCGCCGCGGTATTGTAGCGCTCGGGGTCGAAGAACTCGACCGAACCGCGGAGACCCTCCGGTAACCCCTCAGCAAACACCCGGCGGGCCTGCAGTATCCGTTGCTGCATTTTATCGTCGAGCAGATCGAGCGGATCCCGCGCCGCAACCAGCTTCAGTGCCAGCGACAGGAGCCGCTCCCTGGGAGGCTGCAGCAGACTCTCCACCCCGGCCCTTTCCATCCGCTTCAAGATGCTCTCGAAACCGGGCAGATCGTCGGCGCTGATAAAGCCGAACTCCTCGAAGAACTCATGCTCCTGCCGCAAACCGGCGAACAGCTCGATCATCATGCGAGCGACCTGCGCGCCGACTTCCACAAGGTCGTGAGTGAGCCCGACTTTGTCGAGCACGCTCCTGACATAGAGCCTGCGGGCGAGCCCGTCGCCGTCAAAGACCGGTCCGATCGGGGTGCCGAACAACAAATTGACGGAAACGGGAGAATTGGCGTTGTAGCGGTCGGGGTCGAATCGTTCGACAAGATGCGCAAGATCATTCTCGGTGAGGCGCTTGGCGAGCACGCGACGTGCCTCGAGGATTTGCTGCGCCGCCTCCGGCTGTCGATCCGGGTCGAGCCGGCCACGTAATCCGAGGAGATTAACGTCGTCGTCGAGATCGACGAGCCGCAGGACCTCGACGATGCGCCCCTCTAGCCCGGCCGCATCGGTCACTCCTGCTTGCTGGTAGTCCACCCAATCGGCAGCGATATTCAACTCGCTGTTCCCCGACTGACGGGCCTCCTCGATGGCGCGGGCACGGGGCTTTTCGTCATCATTTTCGGTCGCTCGGTTCGGCCGGTGTCGCAATCCGAGCAGGAGGTTGTCCCGTACACTCGCCGAAAAAAGATAGGTCGACGGGCCGACATAGCCGATCCGACGGCCGGAAACCGCGAGCGGAACGCTGTTGATGTCGGTTTCGCCGATGATGAGCCGCCCGCTCGTCGGAGTGACAAGCCGCGCGAAGAGTTGCGGCACAAGCTCTCTACCGCTGTTGCTCTGGCCAACGATCGCCACATCCGTGCCGAGGGGAAACTCGAAACTGACCGCTTCGAGCAGATGGATTCCGTCACTGTCCACGACATTGAGATTAGCGGCCGTGACCTCACCGTGGAACGGCCCGATGGTCTCCGGTTCTTCGAGCAGCAATCGCTTATCGAGCATGTCGGGGACGTGGAACTGCTCGATCACTTGTTCATACTTGATCGCCACGTCTTGCTGGTTCTGATAAAAGTCGAGCAGTTCCTTCCACGGCGACGACAACTCCTTAAAGGCGGCGAGCACGGCCACTAGCGCACCGAAAGAGAGGCTGCCCCTAATGACAAAATACCCGCCAATCGCGTAGAAAAATAGCGGGGTGAGATTTCCGATGAGATTGTTGAGAAATTTTACAAAAAACTTTCGGTTATAAACCTCAAAACGAATGTCATAGATCTCGCCAAGTCGATTGGAGATATCAGCGAGCTGATATGGCGCTCCATCATTGGCGCGAATTTCGGCGCGTGCCGCGATCGTCTCACCGATGCGGTCTGAGAGGCGGCGCACCTTGCGCACCCATTCGCGCCCGAGGCGGCGGATGACGCGCTGCATCTTTGGAATGAGGTAACCCTGCAGCGGATAGAATGCGACAGCGGCGGCCCCGAGTATCGGGTCCTGCACGAACATGAAGACGACGATGGTGAGCAGGGTGCCGCCTTGCGAGATCGGCAAGGCGAAGGCCTCGCCGACAAATCCGCCGACCGGCTCGAGCTCGCCGGTCATCATCGCGATGACCTCGCCGGTTGCGGTCCGGTCAAAGTGCTGTAGTGGAAACCGCAACAAGCGCTCATAGAGCTGATACCGGAGACGGCGCAGCATGCGCTCGCCGACCTGCCCTTTCTTGACGTTGATATGCAGCTTGAACCAACCGTTGATCAGAAGAAACACCAGAAATACTCCACAAAGCAACAGAAGATAGGGGATCTGTTCGAGCTCCAGCCCCAGGTACTTCTGTGGAAATTCCGTTCCAGAAATCGCGTGATTGACAATAATTTTTGGCAATTCCAACGAATAATAGAGAAAGGGGAAAGAGAATAAAGTCACGACGACAAGATAAATCTGTTCGCGGAGGCTGTAATGAAGGATGTAGCCGTAGATCGACGGATCCAGCCCCTCCGGCCCGCTTTCCGGCAAAATGCGTCGCAAGAACGAAGGAAGCGGCGGCAATACCGATTTCGCCATCGCAGCGACGGTACGGAGAAGTCGCATGGGTAACTCTCTAGCCCTTGGACAACACGGCGTTCGGCCGCGTATCAACACCGGCCTGGTCGGCGCTACCCTGGGCAAATAGTCGCGGCGCCTCGCGCCCGCGAGAGGCGCCGGGTCATATCGACAGGAAATTGATAGCTCCGCTTCGGCTTACGCCTCGGGCTCGGCCGCCTTAGGAATTTTTGCCGCCGGAGCGCGATCCTCTTTCGAGTATCCGCGATGCCGAATGTATCGCCAAGTTCCGATTTGATCGCCTCGTCGAAAAGAGCGATTACCACTGGTTTACAGCCAGACTCTTCGATTCGATGCCCCGCTGTACTAGAACAAACGGGTATCTATCCTATTCTGATACCCGTTTCATCCGACGGTTGGTTCCTTGAATGCGGTATTGTGCTTGGGGAACCACTCGTAGCCCTTGAGCATGTATTGCCAATACAAGCTCGGCAGGAAGCTGACCTTGATCCACCAACCTAACCAACGCTCCTTGCCCGGATTGAGGATGGGCAGGGTCGGAGTCACTTTGCCACCGTAGATGAACTCGGCGATGATCGCCTTGCCGTTGGCGGTGGTCAGCGGGCACGAGGCATAACCGTCATAGCCGCCGTCGATCGCTTGGCCGTTCATCAGCCTGAGAATGTTCCGCACCACCACGG
>DATEQL010000123.1:0-3462 GCA_035272665.1 Allostellaceae bacterium | reverse complement strand
ACGTATGTTGAATTTATTTGCTGGTCTATATGCATTGGTGCGGGGTTTGGACAACATTAACGCATTGGAGAGATGGAACCGGGTGCGGCAACAAATGACCCGAGGCCGGTGACGCCGCTGATCAAAACCCAACCCGGCCCGCCGATGACGCTCGGTGCCGCTGCCGCTGCCCAAGTCCGGCTTATCGTGTGGTGCAAGTCGTGCCGGCATCGGGTCGAGCCGGACCCGGCAGAGATGGCTGCTCGGTACGGCGCCGACACCACCGTCCTCGATTGGCGCGAGAAGCTTGTTTGTTCCCGCTGCGGCGGACGGCAGGCCGATATGGTCGTGAGCGGGACCAAGCGGCAAATATAGAGCGGTCGGAGAAGACGTTTTTATTTTTGGCAACCGTCCGAAGCGGTCATCCGGTAGGGTGGCGAGGTGCCATTGAAACCGAACTCGGGCGCGGTAATCGGGTCTTAACCAAGCGTGAGCTACTGGTGGTCTCACCCGATGACCATGCAGGCGACACTCCTTATGGGCGAAGGCCATATCGTGAAGACGGCGACCGACCGCGCCGCCGAGGCGATCGAGGCGGCAGAAGCAATGTTCGCCGACGAGATGGGTGCCACCCTCGGTCTCACCCCGGCTGCAAGAGTGGCCTTAATCGTGAAAGTTGCCGCCGCAATCCAGGCCGCCGCCACCGAAGAGCGGGCGAGGGCCAGATGCGCGGGGTAATCCTTCGTTACGTCCGAGGAATGGCGGTTCAGATAAACCGGCAAATGGCGAAGGGTGCGCCCATCGGTTTCATCGCGTTTGGTTGCATCGATCATCGTCATGATGCGGCCCCGCCCGCCCGCAGCACATGCTTGGCGGTGCTCCAGCGATGTACCGCGGAGGGCCGTCATAGATGCGGAACGGGCGCACTTCGCGGAAGAGGCGGGCGACGATCGTGTCGTCGGTGATGCCGAGGCCGCCGAGGATCCGCATGCTGCGGTCGACCACCCGCCAGATCGCCTCCGAGCAGATCACCTTAGCCATGCTCGACTCGTAGGTGTCGGTTCGGAGCTGATTGGCTTCGCAGCGCTAACGACTGTTCGTCTGGCTGCGTGGGGCATGCCAGAAAATGGTTAATGCATCGTTGGGAAAGTGGCCCATGATGGGCCACTTTCCGGTTCGTTACGATACCGTGGCCGGAGTCGATTAGCGGTTATTGCTGTTGACACAACAATAAAATTGCTTATATGATCATTGGGTGTTCAATCGATAGTGCCGCCACGGGTGCGGCGCCGGTTGAACAACGGAGATCATGATGAGCGATGACATTTCACCAAAACTGCCCGCGCAGGCCCGCGGGCGGCCCTTCGAAAAGGGTCGATCGGGCAACCCCGGCGGCCGGCGACGGGGTTCCCGCAACAGGGCGACGCTTGCCGCCGCGACGCTGCTCGCGGGCGAGTCCGAGGCCTTGACGCGCAAGGCCGTCGAGATGGCGCTCGCCGGCGACCCGACCGCAATGCGGCTCTGCATGGAACGCGTGCTGCCGCCGTGCCGGGAGCATACCGTCAAGTTCCGTCTGCCGCCGATCGAGGGCACGCTGACGGGAGAGACAAGCGGGCCGTCTGCCCGCGACGTCTCTCGCGCGATGAACGCGGTCACCTCGGCGCTCGCCCGAGGCGAGATCACGCCGGGCGAGGCGGAGACGATCGCGGGGCTGGTCGATACCTTTGTGCGGGCGATCGAAACAACCAAGAAGGAAGCCTCGCGTCTCAATCTGCTGCCGCTTTTGATGACCGGCAATTACGATGACGATAATTCCGATGATAATTCCGAGGATGATTGCGAGGATGATTGCGACGGAGAAGAGTATGAAGAAACTGGCAATTACGAGGAAACTGATGATTGCGATTCTTAGCAAGCAGGGAGAGCGGACCGGCGCCTCCGAGGCGGCCGGCCCGGCCGCCGCGCCCCGACTGGAGGTTCAACCAATGCGGGAGTTTTTGCTGCAGATTTGCTGCAGGTGCAATGAGCTGTAATAATCGACACAATTGATGATTGTAGGATCGGCGCGACGAGGAGCATCGGCTCGGCCCCGCCATCAGTGGGGAAATTGGCGTGATCGACTCCTTGGGGCATGCCATGACGTTCGAAACCAGGAAAATCAGCGCGGCGCCCGACGCAATCGCGCCAGACGGCTCTGAAGTTCGCCTGCTGGGTTCGTCGACGCGCGGCAGCATGGCCGCGTTTCGATCGTCGGCAGGGGCTGTGTCCAGGGCCGTAGCCCATCGCACGGTCGAGGAGATCTGGTATTTCACCGCCGGCCGCGGACGGATGTGGCGCAAGCTCGGCGACCGCGAGGAGATCATCGAGGTCGCTCCCGGCGTCTCGATCACGATCCCGACCGGCGCGCAGTTCCAGTTTCGCTGCGACGGCGTCGAGCCGCTCGAGGCGGTCGCGGTCACGATGCCGCCCTGGCCGGGCGCGGATGAAGCCTACGGCGTTGCGGGACCTTGGGAGCCGACGGTTTGAGCGAACGGTGCGCGTTTTCCGCATCGCTCAAACGGCGGGGAAGGCCTACAATCCGCGGCAGACGATCGAGGCCATCAAGAGGAGGCAAACGTGGCGAACCAGCTGATCTCCTGCGACGACCATATGGACCTGGGCCAGCTGCCGGCGGATTTGTGGCTAACGCGGCTGCCGGCCTCGCTGCGCGATCGGGCCCCCCGTATCGAAGAGCGCGACGGCCAGGCCGTCTGGATCTGCGACGGCAAGGTATGGGGCAGCTGGGGCGGGAAGCCGCCCGCGAACAGTGCGATGCGTCCGGTCAAGCCGCTCTACAACGCCTTCGATCGCGCTCAAATCTACGATCAGAGCGCCCGGCGGCCGGCGATCGCCGAATTGCGGCTGGCCGACATGGACCGCGACGGGGTCGAGACGCAGGTCATCTTCGGCCCAATCTTCCAGATCTCGACCGACGACCAGGTGCTGCGCGAGTCGTGCTACCGCGTCTACAACGACTGGCTGATGGAGTTCTGCGCGGCCGCACCGAACCGGCTGATCGGCGTGCCGATGCTGCCGGAAACGCCGGATTCGGCGGTGGCCGAGCTGTCGCGCCTTGCGGCCAAAGGCGGGGTGCGCCAAGTCAATCTGCAGATCGCCAACATCAAGCCAAAGCTCGACGATCCGGCCTGGGAGCCGTTCTGGTCGCTGCTCGAAGAGACCGGGGTCATCCTCTCCTGGCATATCACGGTCTTTCTCGGCAGGCTGAGCGAACGCGCGGCCGGCAAGCCGGCGAGCGTTTTCGAGAACACCAAATTCTTTATGGGCAATTTCCTCGAGCCCTTCGTTGATCTCTTCGCCTGGGGCATCCTCGAACGCCACCCGAAACTCCGGATGGTCATGGCCGAGGCCGGCACCGGCTGGCTTCCTTGGCTCGTCGAAGAGCTCGACTACCGCCATTGGCGGCTCTGGGAAGCCAAGGAGTTC
>DATEQL010000122.1:0-8050 GCA_035272665.1 Allostellaceae bacterium | reverse complement strand
AAAGCCGCGCCGACGAAACAGTGGCCGTCGTGGTTCGGCCCGCGCAGCGCGACGAACAGATCGCCCGCAGCGAGAGTGCGGGTGTCGATCGATACGCCCGTCGCGACCCAATCCGTGACGCTCGATCCGCCGGTCGCGGCCGCAGCATCTCCGGCGGTCCAGAACCTTGTCATCACGAGGACCGCCAAACACAACGCCGTGGGCCAGATCGGACGATTTCGCGAGCGATCGCTGCGTCGTCGAAGGGACGGATCTCATCGCCGATGATTTGACCGGTTTCGTGCCCTTTCCCGGCAATGACGAGGAGGTCGCCAGGGCGAGTATCGGCGATTGCAGCTGCAATGGCCTGGTGGCGGTCGGCAATTTCGATGGCATCGGGAGCCGCAGCGAGGATCGCGCTCCTGATCTCTGCGGCCGGCTCGTTTCGCGGATTGTCGTCTGTCACGTAGACCCGATCTGCGAGGCGGGCCACTACCCGTCCCATCAGCGGTCGCTTACCGGCATCGCGGTCGCCGCCGCAGCCGAACAGGGCTATGAGGCGCCCCGGCGCATGCGGTCGCAGCGTCGCGAGGACGGTCGCGAGCGCGTCCGGCGTGTGAGCGTAATCGACGACGATCCCGCCGCCGCCCTTGCTCTCGGCGACGAATTGTAGCCGACCAGGCACGCCGGTCAAATTAGCGAGAGCCTCGGTCGCGGTCGCCGCCGGACCGCCGGTCGCGATAACTAGACCGAGCGCTGCCAGCGCGTTCATCGCCTGGAACGCGCCCGCAAGCGGCAACACAAGCTCGCGATGTTGCCCGAGAATATCGAGTAGGAGAACTTGGCTGCTCCCCTTCGGCTCACGAGCAAGAAGGCGGAGATCGGCGTTCGGCTCGGCGCCATAGGCGAGAACCGGGTGGCCGCGATCGCGGCACAAAGAGGCCAGACGAGAGAATTCGCCGCTGTCCGCGTTTAGCACCGCCGACCCACCCGGCGCCAGAAGTACGCTGAACAATCGGTCCTTCGCGCTCCGGTAATGCGCCATGTCGCCGTGATAGTCGAGGTGATCCCGGGTCAGGTTGGTGAACCCGGCCGCAGCGATTACGAGACCGTCGAGCCGGCATTGGTCAAGACCGTGGCTCGAGGCCTCGATCGCCATGTGCTCGACGCCCTGGGCGGCGAGCGATGCGAGATCGCGATGGAGCGCGACCGGGTCCGGAGTCGTGAGGGCTCCGGGGCACCTTTCGGTGGGGGTCACCAGGCCGAGTGTGCCGAGGCTCGCGGCAGCAAGGCCAAGCCTCGCCCAGATCTCGCGGGTGAAATGAACGACCGACGTCTTGCCGTTGGTGCCGGTGACGGCCGCGATGGTGCGCGGCTGCCGGCCATGGAAGCGCGCCGCCAGAAGCGCCAGCCGGCGCGGCGGGTCAGCATCGACGAGGATCGCAAGGCGCTCGCGACGCTCGGGCGGCAGCCCGAGCGCATCCGCATCGTCGGTGAGGATGGCGACCGCGCCGCGTGACACCGCGGCGGCGGCGAAAACCCGCCCATCCAGTCGCGTGCCGCGCAGGGCGGCAAAGAGAAATCCGGGTCGGACGGTCCGCGAGTCGGCGCTCAGGCCCACGATCTCCGGATCGGCGACGGGTAAAGCGGCGGCCGCCAGGCCACTGAGCTCAGTAAGCTTCAATCCGCTTACCTTGCAGGCTCTCGACCATCAGCGCTCGCTGCACTTCGGGCGAAGTTTCATCGACCGGCTGGACCGAGAGAAGGGGTGCGATGCGCTGGACTATGCGGCTGATTGCCGGCGCCGCGGTCCACCCCCCGGTCGCGTAGCCGTGGCTCTGCTTGTTCGGGTGCGGTTCGTCGACCATCGCCAGGATAAGATATTTCGGGTCGTTGATAGGGAAGACCCCGACAAAGCTCGAAAGCAACTTTCTCTCAGCATAATGTCTGCCCGAAACCTTTTCCGCCGTCCCGGTCTTGCCGCCAACTAAATAACCCGGCGCCGCGGCCATCGTACCGGTCCCGTGTTCAACCACTAATCGCATCAGCTTGCGCATTTGTTCCGATGTCTTCGCTGAAATTACCTGCTGACCTTGCGGAGCGGAGCCGGCCGGCGGCTTGACGAGGGTGGCCGGGAGAAGAAACCCGCCATTAACCAGTGCCGCGGCGGCGGTGGCAAAGCTCAACGGGGTTACCGAGATGCCATGGCCAAAGGCAATAGTCATCGTATTGACCTCACGCCACCTCGCCGGGAAATGCGGTTCTGCCACCTCAGAGATCTCGATCTTCGGAGCTTTCAACAGACCGAGCCGGCCGAGAAACTCCTTCTGCTTTTGTCCGCCGGTGGCGGCAGCCATCCGGGCTGCACCGATATTCGAGGAGTACATCAAGATTTCCGGGACGCTCAGCACCCGATGCTTGCCGTGATAGTCAGAGATCGTAAAGCGTCCGATCGAGATCGGGTGCGTGGCGTCATAGGTACTGGTGAGAGTCGAGGTGCCGTAATCGAGCGCCATCGCCACCGTGAAGATTTTGAAGATCGAGCCGAGCTCGTAGACGCCGAGGGTGTTCCGGTTGAACATCCGGTCGGCAACCGTAACGGTGGGATTGCCGGGATCCGGGGCGCCGGGACGGTTCGGATCGAAATCAGGCAGCGAAGCCATCGCCAGGATCTGGCCGCTGTTGACGTCCATGATCAGCCCGGCGCCGCCTTTCGCAGTGAAATCGTCGATGACGCGCTGCAATTCCTCGTGGAGAATGTATTGCAGACGAACGTCTAGCGATAGCTGAAGCGGCTCGCGGCGTTCCTTCAGCACTCCGTCGAGGGCGCGCTCGACCCCGGCGAAACCTGCGTTGTCGATGCCGGTGTAACCGACGACATGTGACGTCAGAGCCGCATCGGGATAGACGCGGCGTTCCTCATGCTCGAACTCCAGTCCCGGGATGCCCAGTTGATTGACGCTGTACTGCTCGGCGGGCGTCAAGTGGCGCCTGATCCACACAAAGCTCTTACCCGAGGTAAGCTTGGCGTAGACCTCGGCGGCGCCGAGATTTGGGAAGACCTTAACGAGCTTGCGGGTGGCCTCGTCGGCATCGACGATCTGCTTCGGGTTGGCGTAAAGCGATGGGCTGTCAAGCGTTGCAGCGAGGACATTGCCGTTGCGGTCGACGATATCGGCATGGCTCGGCACCGGCGCTGTCACGATCCGAAGGCGCCCGAGCTGCGATTCGGCGGTCCCGCCTTCGAAAAGCACGATTTCGACGAGCCGCAGGGAGACCACGGCAAAGACGAGAGCAAACAGGGCGCCGGTCACGAGAAGCCGGGTGCGGCAGGCTTCTAGAGCTTGCTTTGCGGGCCCGTCGGGAACGATTGCCGCACAGGGAGGCGGCTTGAAGTGCCGCGGCCGGCATGGGTTGTCCTCGAACCTCTGTGTTGCGATCATTTATCGGCTCGCCGCGACCTGTGCGATTAATTCATCGAGCGATTTCGGGCGCCGCGACACGACCGGCTTGGTCGTTGCCGTTGCTGGCGCCGGCTGGGCGCGCTCCGCGACTCCCGTCGGTTTTTGCAGCGATGCCGGCGTGATCGGCTCTGCCGGCGTGGCGGGCGGCCCGCTCTCTATCGGCGTGTCGGCGGTGGCGACGTCGACCGGAGCCGGGGTCGGGGCACGCAGCGGGATGTCGGTGAGGGTGGTACGGAGTTGCTTGGTCGCGATCGGTGCAAGCGACAGATAACGCCGGTTCATTTCATCGAGCGTTTCGGGTCGGGTCAGATAAGCCCATTCGGCCTCGTCCGTCCGGATCGCGTGCTCCTCCTCAATAGTCGCTTTCTTGGTTCGGTTGAGGTCTTCTTCGAAGGACTGGACCTGGTACTTGACCGCGAACATGGCAAAGCCGGTCGTCGAAACGAGAACCAACCAAAACAAAGTGCTGAGCTTTATCATGCCCCCTGTCCTCTACGGCCGCGATCCGGACTGGCAAAAGCCGCTGGCCAAGCCGGCGCTGCGCTCCTCTCCGCCGCCCGCAGGCGCGCCGAACGAGCGCGGGGGTTGCGGGCGATTTCCGCGGCATCGGGCCTGATCGCGCGGCGCCCCAGCAATTTGAAGCTCGGTGCCGGAGTGCGGACCGGGCAGGGTGCGTGACGCGAGGCTCGCGGGGCACCCTCGCTCCGCCACTGCAGAAATTGCTTGACCCGCCGGTCCTCGAGCGAATGAAACGAGACCGCCGCCAATCGACCACCCGGCATCAACAGCTGCTCGGCCGCGACAAGCCCGCGGTCGAGCTCGCCGAGCTCGTCATTGACTGCGATACGGAGAGCCTGGAAGGTCCGAGTTGCCGGGTCCTGCCCCGGCTCGGATGTCGGCACGGCTGCACGCACGATCTCGGCGAGATCGATCGTACGTCGAATGGGCCTGCAACGCAGCGCCGCTGTTATCGCGCGGGCGACGCGGCCGGCAAAGCGTTCCTCGCCGAAATCTCGGATCAGCTGTGCGAGCTGGCGTTCGGACAGGGACACCATCAGATCCGCGGCGCTCGGACCCTCGCGGCTCATCCGCATATCGAGCGGCCCGTCCGAGCGAAACGAAAAACCGCGCTCAGGCGCATCGAGCTGCGCCGAGGAGACTCCGAGATCGAAGGTAATGCCTGCGATCGGCTCGGCGATCACGGGGGCGAGCAGGTGAAGCATCTCGCCAAAGCGCCCCTGGATGATCGTCAGTCGTCCACCAAGACATTTGGCGAGATCGCGCCCGTGCCGCACCGCCTCGGGGTCACGGTCGATTCCGAAGACGCGGCAGCGCGCCGCGGCGAGCAGCGCTACGCTATAGCCGCCACCGCCAAAGGTGGCGTCGACATAAACGGCGTCGTCACGCGGCGCCAACGCGGCAAGCACGGTGTCCACCAGGACGGGAATGTGCGCCGTCTGTCTCGGCGCATCCGGTGACTCCGGGCGGGATCGGTCTGCGCGCCGCCCGGTCATTGGTGGCGCCGACCGGCAAGGCTGCCGAGCGGCGGCATTCTCGTTCCCTGCCGACGGGCGCGATCGAGCAGCGCTGCCTCGTGCTCCGCAAACCGATTAGGCTCCCAGATCTGGAAGCTCGGGCCGAGCCCGACAAAGGCCGCGCTCTCGGTGATGCGCGCGTGCGCTGCGAACCTTTCGGGGAGCACAATCCGGCCCTCCGGGTCGAAGGGGAGCCGCTGCGATCGGGCAAGGATCAGGGTCGCCAAGCTCTGCTGCTCTTCCGGTTGCTCGAGCTCGTCGAGCCGGGTTGCAATTGCCTCCATGCGATCGATGCCGGTAGCCTCGAGCGCCTCATAGTCCAGCGAGGGGAAAGCGACGATGCCGTCGAAGCTCAGATCGGCTAAAGCGGTGCGAAAGGTCGCCGGCACTGAAACCCGCCCCTTGCGGTCGACCTTGTTCACATAAGTGGACATGAAGAGTGCCACTTCTTCCCCCAACGCTCGCCCCTGGACGCTCGGCAAGGGGCGCCCGATGGGCACTGCCGAAGTTCCCCCCATCTGCAGTGCCCGTCCATGGGTGTATGTGGTATTGCATGGTATGATATGGGTGTCAATGGTTTTTAGAAAATAAAACCGTGGATTTTGAAAATGATCATGCTCTGTCTGGTTCAACCACACTATCTAGTTGTTGACCTCGCATCGCTCACAAATAGCAGGACCTTCGCGGGAGAACGGCAACCGGCGTGTTTATGAATTGCGCCGGCCGCACCCGCCGCGAGGGGCAGGGGGCCGGAGGTTTTCATTGCGACTCGGTTGCTGCCTTGCTCGGTAATCGCGGGGCCATGTCTAATTTCCCACTCGCGATCAGCAGCTTGCAATGATCGTACAGAGCAACCCGGGCCGCCTCGGTTCGGTTGTTCCCGTAGAGACCGGTTTCAACCAGGCGATCCAAATACCAGACGGTTTGAACGTTCACGGACAGCGTGATGAGCTCGGATTTCAAAGGATTTGAGTCTCTCGCCATTCCCGCCGCCGCCTCTTAGGAAAGAATGCCAAAAGTATGGCATAAAAATCCCTGCGCAAGGAGCCCAAAAAGGAACGGGCGATCCGACCGGGATCGCCCGCGCCTTTCCCCTGTGTGTGGCGTGACGCCTCGCGTACCCCCCGCTTCAGTCCCATATCATCGGGTCGCGGCCGCGAAACACAGCTTGTCGACCACACAATCGGCAACGCTACTCAATCCGTTTCGACAGACAACCACGGAATCACCGATTCACATGGTTGTCCCCTGAAAAGAGCACTTATCCCGAATTGATCCGCTGAATCGTCCACCGCGGGCACGGCGCCAGACGGCGTGTAAGCCGGGTTCTGTCCCGCCCCCTTGGTCCCAGGGGGGCGGTGATGGCCATTCCTCTGGGGCGCTCGTTGCCGAACGCCTCGTGCGACCGACCCGAGCGACGGGGCGCGAAGGCTCGCCCGGCCCTCCGGATCGCTCCAGGGGCCTGCCGCTCCTACTTGGTCTTGCTCCCGGTGGGGTTTTCCCTGCCACCGCCATTGCTGGCGGCGCGGTGCGCTCTTACCGCACCATTTCACCCTTACCGCCCACCGGGCATGCCCGAGACAGGCCGGCGGTGTACTTTCTGTGGCACTTTCCCTGGGGTCGCCCCCGCCGGGCGTTACCCGGCACCGTACCTCCGTGGAGCCCGGACTTTCCTCTCTCCGCCGACCGGCAGAGAGCGGCCATCCAGCCGTCTGGCAGGAAGAGATTTGGGCAGCCGCCGTGCCTCTGTCAAAGCCCCCGCCGGGGCTTCTATAATCGGCGCGAGGCGTATCCGCATCGCGAGAAGAGAGAGGAATCGCCATGCCGGTCATACTTGGGACGGACGGCTATCGCTACGAGGTCCGCGACGATTGGGCGAAACTGCCGCCAGGCATGGAATTCAACGCCGATGTCGCGGCGGTCGGCGTCGACCGCCTTGACCGCGTCTACGCTTTCAATCGCGGCAAGCATCCGATGTGCGTGTTCGATCGCGACGGCAATTTCCTGCGCTCGTGGGGCGAGAGTATCTTCGTGCGCCCGCATGGCGTCCACATGGCGCCGGACGACACGATTTGGCTGACCGACGACGGCGACCACACGGTTCGCCAGTGCACGCTCGATGGCAAGGTTTTGCTGACCATCGGCATTCCCGGCAAGCCCGCCCCCCATATGAGCGGCGAGCCGTTTCACCGCTGCACCCATACCGCACTGTCGCCGCAGGGCGACCTCTACATCTCCGACGGCTACGGCAATTCCCGCGTCCACAAGTACACGCCTGACGGCAAGCGCCTGTTTTCGTGGGGCGAGCCCGGCACCGATCCCGGGCAGTTCAACATCGCGCACAATATCTGCTGCGATCCCGACGGCTGGGTCTATGTCGCCGACCGGGAGAACCACCGCCTCCAGGTGTTCGACGGCAACGGCAAATACGAGGCGCAGTGGAACAACATGCACCGTCCCTCGGGCCTTTTCATGGAGAGCGGCACCAAGACGCCGCGCTTCTTCATCGGCGAGATCGGGCCGGACATGGCGGTCAACATCGACCTGCCGAATTGTGGCCCGCGGGTCAGCATCTATACGAGCAAGGGCGAGCTTTTGGCGCGGCTCGGCCACGCGCATGCCGGGCTCAACCCGGGCCAGTTCATCTCGCCGCACGGCATCGCCGTCGACCGGCACGGCGACATCTATGTCGGCGAGGTGTCGTTCACCAATTGGGGCCGCCGAGTTCGAGCCAAGGGCGAGCAGTTGCCGCCCGGGCTCAGGAGTCTGCAGAAGCTCGTCAAGGTCGACTAAACATGCCGTGCTGCCGGAATGCGCGACGTAGCTTGTCTGCTCCGATTGCGCGTCGCCGCACGAACACTCAGCCTCGTCTCGCGCAATCCGGCATCAAACCTTCACGGTCGAGGCCCGGTAAATCTCGTCGATGCATTCTGCCAGCGTCGCGTTAAACTCGGCATCGCTCATCGAATGCCTGAGGTTTTCGGCCAGGGCTCGCGAAAAGCTCGCGATCATGCCGTGATTGGCCGAGAGGCGTTTGCAGGCATCGGCTCGCGTATAGCCGCCTGAAAGTGC
>DATEQL010000121.1:0-3774 GCA_035272665.1 Allostellaceae bacterium | reverse complement strand
CAGGCCGAGTGGGACCGCAAGCACGCGGCGAAGCTGGCGGCGGCCGACTAACACGGGACGCGCTCGCCAGCTCCGGTGCAGACATATGCGACGGTGCCCGACGATGGGACACGACACGAACGCCACAGCAGCAGGGGCCGCCGCCGACGCGCTCGAGCGCCTCGTGCGGGCGCGGATGGACGCGGAGATCCGCGGCCTGCATGTCCCCGAGCTCATCCCGACGTGCTCGCGACGTTGGAGGCGGCGATCATGCAGGAGCCGGTGTCTCGGGGCGAGGTGGCGGACGCGGTCGACGCCGCGTTGGCTCTGGTGGCCAGGATCAGCCTGCGGGGGGGTTGTTGAGGAAGTGGGTATCCCCTTCACGCATGTTGGCACAACTGGTAGCATAAGACCCGCGGGATGCTCTTCCATCGTAAGCGATATCGCGGCAGCACATTGCGCGGCGCGAGGAAAATTGGGCCACCTGTCGTCCTTGAGGAAGGACGACAGTGTGATGGCAGTGGCGTTGGATTCTGAGGACACTCCTACGACCAATCGTACGAGCATTCGTAATCGGCGCATCGAGTTGATCACGGGTCGCGAGCGCCGCCGCCGTTGGACAGCGGAACAGAAGCGCGAGATCGCAGCAGAAAGTCTGCAGCAGGGGGTATCGCCGGTCATGGTGGCCCGCAAGCACGGCATCAGCAGCGGCCTGCTCTATACGTGGCGCCAACAGCTGCTATGCGGCGTGCTCGGCGCGGTAGCCGACACGAAGCCGCGTTTCGTGCGCGTCGATGTCGTGGCGGGGCCCCCACAGTTGGAGGTAGCCACGCCCGCAGCGCTGGAATTGGCGCCACCCGCAGCGCCTCTGACATCGCCGATTGCCGAGCCGCACGGTCGGATCGAGATCATGCTGTCGGGTGGTGCGAAGGTGCGTGTCGATGCACAGGTGAATGAAGATGCATTGCGGCGGGTGTTGGCCGCCCTGGGGCAGTCATGATTGCCGCGCCGCCTGGTGTCCGGGTCTATCTTGCCTGCGGCACAACGGACATGCGCCGCGGAATGGCGGGTTTGGCCATGCAAGTGCAGCAGATGCTGTCACAGAACCCATTCGATGGCGCAGTCTTTGCCTTTCGGGGCAGAAGTGCCGGCCTGATCAAGCTTCTCTGGCACGACGGCATCGGCCTGTGCCTGCTGACCAAGCGTTTGGAGCGCGGCCACTTCATCTGGCCGATGACGAGCACGGGCACAATTTCGTTGACGGCTTCCCAGTTGGCGACGCTGCTGGAAGGCTGCGAGTGGCGAGCCCCCGTAGCGAGTCGCAGACCTGAACTGGCAGGTTGACAATAAAATATTGATAGACGGGAAAAGTGCTTTCAGCGACGCGGCGACGTCGTTCATCATGCCGCTATGCAGATCGATCTGACCGCCCTGCCAGAAGACTCGGCTGCGTTGCAAAGCATGATTCGTGAAGTCGTCACGGCGACCATGCAGCACGACGCGCAGGTGACCGAGCTGTCGATAGAGAACGACAGACTGCGCGCACTGATCCAGAAACTGCTGCGTCATCGTTTCGGGCGTCGTTCCGAACAGCTGTCGCCCGACCAGCTGAAGCTCGCGATTGAAGATATCGAGCAGGAGATTGCCGAGCGCGAGGCGGCTGAAGACGCCGCGGAACAATCAGAGGTAACCCGGCGACAACGCCGCGCCGCCCACCCGCGACGCAATCTCGGGGCGTTGCCGGCGCATCTGCCACGCGACGAGGTGGTGCTCGACGTCGACAGCAAAGAGTGTCCCTGCTGCGGCGGGGTGCTGCATCTGATCGGCGAGACCCGCACCGAGATGCTGGACATCGTGCCCGCACAGCTGCGGGCGAAAGTGATCCGGCGTCCGCGCTATGGCTGCCGCGCCTGCGGGGACGCCGTCGTGCAGGCGCCCGCGCCGGAGCGGCCAATCGATGGCGGGATGGCAACCGAAGCGCTGCTGGTGCATGTCCTGGTCAGCAAGTTCTGCGACTTCCTGCCCTTGTACCGCCAATCCGAGATGTTGAAGCGCCAGGGCATCACGATCGACCGCTCGACGCTGAGTGACTGGGTGGGCCGGATCTGCTGGTGGTTGCGCCCGCTCTACGCCCTGACGGTCTCGACCGTACTGTCCGCGCCGGTGCTGTTTGCTGATGACACTACCTTGCCGGTACTCGATCCCGGTCGCGGCAGGACCAAGACCGGGCGGTTGTGGTGCTATGCGGTTGACCCGCGGACCTGGAATGGACCGGGGCATCCGGCCGCCGCCTACATCTACAGTCAGAATCGCAAGGGCGAGCATCCCGCCGAACATCTCGCAGGCTTCAACGGCAAGCTGCATGTCGATGGCTACGCGGGGTTCTCCGCTCTGGCGAAGCGCCGCGGCGGCACGATCGAGCTGGTTTTCTGTTGGGCGCATTGCAGGCGACGCTTCTACGAGTTCCACGCGGCGACCAAGTCGCCGCTCGCCGCTGAGGCGCTGGCTCAGATCGCCAGGCTCTACACGATCGAGGCCGAGATCCGCGGCCAGCCGCCCGAGCACCGCCGCGCCGTCCGCCAGCAGCGCAGCCGTCCGATCGTCGAGGCACTGCAGACCTGGCTGAAAGCCACACTGGCGCGCGTGTCGAGTTCCTCGCCGCTCGCGGACGCCATCGGCTACATGTTGCGGCATTGGTCTGGCCTGGTACTGTTCCTCGATGACGGGCGGCTGGAGATCGACACCAATGTTGTCGAGCGCGGCATGAAGGGGGTTGCAGTGGCTCGGAAGAACGCCTTGTTCGCTGGATCGGACGGCGCTGCCGAGCATTGGGCTATTGCAATGACCCTGATCGGCACGGCAAAGTTGAACGGCGTCGATCCGCTCGCCTACCTGACCGACGTGCTCGAACGTCTGGTCTCCGGCAGTACCAAGAACCACGAACTTGAGCAACTTCTCCCCTGGAACTGGCGAGCGCCCGGTGCGGTCGACGCGGTCCCCCTGGCGGAAGCGGCGTAGCGCATGGGTCAACACGCCAGCCGGCGCGGTGTCACCGGGTCGGTCGGCCTGACCGCAATCCGCTCGTGCCGCGAGTGGACCGTTGAGCACGCTCATACGATCGATCGTAAGAGCGTGCTCAACGCCGCAATCGTCGTCCAACCGTCCTGTTGCCACACCATCTGACAATGTCATGCCGGTCCAGTCGTCCGGTTGAACCGGCGGCACCGGTGCGGCCGCCGTTGTGGGCCGTGCCGGAATGGCGGGCTCCAGGTGCGGCGCACTCGTCGCCGCATCGACCACCGCCAAGCTCGGCATCGTGTGGACTTCGGCGCCGAACGCGCCGCGCA
Source organism: Allostellaceae bacterium (assembly GCA_035272665.1). Lineage (GTDB taxonomy): Bacteria > Pseudomonadota > Alphaproteobacteria > ATCC43930 > CGMCC-115725 > AP-15. The sequence continues at coordinate 448 of DATEQL010000121.1, read as the reverse complement.
GCAGCAGCTGTTGCCTCCAGGCATAGAACTGTCCGCTGCTGATGCCGTGCTTGCCGGCTACCATCGCCGCCGACACCCCCGGCTCCATGCTCTCGGCCACGATCTGGCGCTTCTGCTCCGCTGTCCAACGACGGCGCTTTCTGCAGGTGCTCAACTCGGTGCCCAGGCGCCGAGCGCTCGTATGATCCGTCGTACGAGCATCATCCGTCTGCGAAGCGCGCTTTGCCATGCCGTCCTCTGCCATCACCGACAATATCTGGCACTAAACCGCCCGCGCCGAGCAACGTGACGCTCCGACCCCGCTTACGTTCTTCCAGCGCCCTGCATAAGGCGTTCGGCAAGAGCCGCTTTCGTACCATGGGCTTGGTCACCATGACGGACTTCGTCAAAGCCTAATCCGCCGAACCGCCGCGGTACGGACCCGTATGCCCGGTGGTGTGGGAGGGGT
>DATEQL010000120.1:0-3747 GCA_035272665.1 Allostellaceae bacterium | reverse complement strand
CGAGAGTCCGTAGTTTATAAGTTTAACGCGATGCAATTTCGAGTTGAAGTTATTCCTCTTCGAAAGGGCAAACTTTTCCCTCACTGGAAACGGCCTGCCGCTAAGGAGCCAGCAGCCCCTCTCGGTCCTCTTCCGCGGCTATCCCTGTTTGCGTTCGGGGCGAAGATAGGCGAGTGGGGGCGTGACCGGGACAAGGGTCGAACCGGGTGAAGTAAGGAGGCAGTGCGCGATTCGGTGCTTGCGACGCAGGAGTTTCATGTCAGCGCGCAGTCAATATGGAAAGGTCTGCTGTCCTATGCCCAAAGGACGTTATGTTACACTAAGCCGGTCCTGGGGAGGTCCGAATTCACCTACAAGGTGTCTCCGTGAGCGCCGAGCGGCGCAACCTACCGGCGGTCGTCGAGACCGTGGCGCAGGTCAAGTCACCGGCGCTTCCCGAGTTCTTCGCCGCCACGATCCGGAACAAGAACACGCGGTTGGCTATGGAGCGACAATCTGGATGGGACGGCAGCGACAATCAGGATGAGAATCTGGTGTCGCGGCGACGACATGATTGTCGCTGGTCGATGGTGGGGTCAAGCGGTTCGCGGAACCGAAAGCAGGGTTTGTAGCTGCGGTGCAGTAACAGCTAATCACGCCCAAAGCCGCGTGGCGGCTCGACTGCGGCGATCTCATCGAGGTCGAGATCAAGGATGGCCTGGAGGGCGTCACCGGTTGCGCCATCGCGGGTAGCTTCGGGAAGCGCGGCAAGCCATTGGGCGTACTCGCGCTGCAAGGCGATCAGTTCGGCCACGGCGTCGTGCCAGCGCTGCGCTCGGCTGCGGCGATCGGTGGGTCGACGGTAGCGGATAACCACTGCGCCGGCATGGCGGGCGCGGTAGCGGGCCTGACGCTCGGTGCCGGTGAGCGCGCGTTGGCCAGTGGGCTTGCGTCCGGGCTTGCTGTGCTGGGACATTACGCCTCCTTCTAATTCGTCACGTAACGGATTGGACTGTGGGTCGATCGGCCGGGTCGCGGGGTCGATCAGCCGGCGGCTGTGAGGGTGGCGTGGGTCGGCGGCCGGCCGGGCCCGCGTTTGCGGTCGAGAGCGGCGCGGCGGCGATAGCTCTCGACATTCATCTCGAGGATCGTGGCGTGGTGGACGAGGCGGTCGATCGCTGCCAGCGTCATCGCCTGGTCGGGAAAGACCTTGCCCCAATCGCCGAAGGGCTGGTTGGCGGTAACCAGCAACGAGCGGCGCTCGTAGCGGGCGCCGATCAGTTCGAACAGGACGCTGGTCTCGGCCTGATCCTTGCTGACATAGGCGAGGTCGTCCAGGATCAGCAGGTGGTGCTTGTCGAGCTTGGCAATCGCCGGTTCGAGGGCGAGCTCGCGCCGGGCGAGCTGCAGGCGTTGCACGAGATCGGTGGTGCGGGTGAACAGCACTCGCCAGCCGGCTTCGACGAGAGCGAACCCGAGTGCCGCCGCCAGATGGCTCTTTCCTGCGCCGGGCGGGCCGAACAGGATCACATTGGCGCCCTGTTCGAGCCAGCTGTCGCCGGCGGCGAGCGCCATCAGCTGCGCCTTGCTGATCATCGGCACGGCGCCGAAGTCGAAGCTGTCGAGGGTCTTACCGACCGGCAGCCGGGCTTCGGCGAGGTGGCGCTCGATGCGACGGCGGCTGCGCTCGGCGATCTCATGCTCGGCCAAGGCGGCCAGGAAGCGGGCAGCGGGCCAGCCTTCCTTGTCGGCTTGGCCGGCGAGACCGGCCCACAGGCGGCGGATGGCGGGCAGCCGCAACTCCGCCAGGATCAGCTCGACCCGGGCGGCATCGCGGGGATCCGTCGTCATACGGCACCCGCCTGGCGGACGGTAGCCAGTTCGTCATAGACACTGAGCGGCACCAGCGCGACGGTGACGTGCGGGATCGTAGCGGCGTCGGGTGCGAAGCGCTGGCGCATCAGGTCGAGGTCGGGCAGCCTGCCGGCCTCGAGTTCGGCATCGATGGCCTGAGCGAGTTCGGCCTCGCAGGCGCGCTCATGGGCGAGCGCCAACAGCCCGACCATGGTGCGGCAGGCTTGCTTTTCGGTCCGGTTGGCAAGCAGCGCGTCGAAGGCGCGCCGATAGGCTTGGCGCGGGAACAGCTGATCGCGATAGACGAGATTGAGCAGCGCCATCGGCTTGCGGCGCAAGGCATGGATGACGTGACGGTAATCGATGACGTGGCCACGCTTGCCGTTTGGCTGCGGTCGGCCGCGGCGCAGCGTCATCAGCTGGGTCGAGCCGAGAAAGCATTCGAGCCTTTCGTCGTAGAGATGCACGCGCAAGCGATGGCCGATCAGGCGCGAGGCGACTGAGTAGAACACCTTTTTCAGGGTGAAGCCGCTGCTCGCGGTGACGGTGACGAGGGCCTCCTCGTAATCGGTGGTGCGGCGAACGGGCAGCGCCTGTAGCGTCGGGCGCTCGAGATCGAGCCGCTTGCGGTTGCGCGCATTGCGTCGCCCGACGATCTCGTCGACAAAACGACGATAGGCGTCGAGCTCGTCAAAGGCGCGAGACCCGCGCAGCAGCAACGCATCCTCAATCGCTTTCTTCAGATGGCCGTGCGGGCTCTCGATTGCGCCATTCTCGTGCGCCAAACCCGGATTGTTGCGGCTCGGCGTCATGCGGTAATGGGCGCACAGCGCCTCGTAGCGTCGGGTGAGATCCTCTCGGGCGTCACGGTCGAGGTTACGGAACGCCGCCGACAAGCTGTCGCTGCGATGCTCCAGCGGCGCGGCGCCGAGCGCCCACAGCGCGTTCTGCAGACCTTCGGCCAGGGCCACGAAGCTCTCGCCGCCGAGTACGACGTGCGCGTGCTCCCAGCCGCAGAAGGCCAGCCGGAAGTGATAGAGCCGGTGATCGAGGGCCGCGCCGGCAACCACCACGCCAAGATCGGCCATATCGGTGAAGTCGGACAGACCGAGACGGCCCGGCACCGGCTCCTGCCGGAAGATGACGTCGCGCTCGGGGCCGTTGAGCGCTCGCCAGGCTCGGATCCGCCGCTCCAGGGTGCGCCGCACGCCGGCGCTGATCTCGGGATGGCGATGGCGGATCTCGTCGAACACGGCGACGGCACGCAAGCCGGCAGCGTTGTGCAGCATCGGCGCGATCTCGCTGTCCCAGACCGCGGCCAGCGGGTCCGGGCGGCGGCGACCGCGCGCCACCTTCTTTTGTGAGGGAAGTCGGGGGTCCTGTTCGAACCGGTAGCCGGTGGAACCGCTAAACCCCGCTTTAGCCGCCGCGGTTATCGGCGCCTCGGACCTGCGGAAACTCATGTACAACCTCATCTGGCAATCGGTGATGTGGCGGCCGGGCAAGCAGCGGTTCCTCATTGCGTGAAGAACCGGCTCCATACCCCGCCCACCGCGACTGCCAGGCGGCGCGGTCCCTTAGGCGGGATCGCGCCGTCGCTCGATTCGCGACTGCGCTCGGGCTACGCCCTCCCTCCGTCACAAACCCAGCGACCTATTCTCACCTTGATTGACGCTCGCCTCTCACCCTGATTGTCGCGCCGCAGGCGACCGGGCGCAAAAACGCCGAAGCTATGAATTTCGCCGGTTTTATCCGAGCTTGAGCGCCACGGCCTCGGCTTGGCGGCGTTGAGCATCGACAGCAGCTCGCGCGGCACCTTCCGCAGCATCACGCCCCGCCTGACGCACCAGCCATTGCCATTCACCGCCGACAGGCAGGACTTCGTCAACGACTTTAATCGCCATGGGATTATTT
>DATEQL010000119.1:0-3110 GCA_035272665.1 Allostellaceae bacterium | reverse complement strand
GGAAATCGTCGGCATCGACCGCAGCAACGGCCTGAGCGTTTGCGGCGAAAGCGGGAAGGTCGCGTTCGTATCGTGGGAAGCGTTGCGCGACCGCGCCGGAACCAAGCGGGCGATGCTGGCCTACGGTGATGTTCTGACGGTGGACACCGCGCAGGGCATCACGTCGGACGAGCACATCAGCGCCATGCCGGCCGGGTCCGGCGCCGTCACCAGCGGCAAGGCGTATGTGGCGGGATCCAGGCATCGTGTCCGGCATCACCTGGTCGGCAGCATGGGCGCCGAGCTGCGGGAAGCGCAGACCCGGCGGATGTCGGGCCTGCCGCAGATGACGCCGCAGGAGTCCGTGCGGGAGGCATGGGCGAACCTGTCCCGGAACATGTCCAGGATAGCCGAGAAGGAAAGCGCGATCGGCCTGATTGAGAGCGGGGTCGTCACCAAGCGGGAAACCGTCAAGAAGTTGCAGAAGACGCTGCGGCGGCACGAAGCGCGCGAGGCGGCCGGGCTGAGTGCAACGACGGTGCGGGAGAACCGGACAGCCGAAGAGGTGCGCAAGATCATCCCGGAGATGGCGGATGGTATCGCCACAGTAACGGCACGTTACTCCTCAATCGCCGCCGCCGCCCGCGCCGTGGCCGATGGCGACATCTCCTATTCCGAGGCGATCGACGGCCTGGTGGCGGATTATCTGCGGCGCGGGGGAGATGCCGACGAGCGGATGGATGCCTACGAAGAAAAGATCGGCCTTCGTCTGGCTGATCTGGCCGGCGCGTTGGATGATTTTGGCGAGATGCCCGAGGCGATCCCGCCGCGCCCGGTTGAGGCGCAGCGGACCGTTTCGCAGTCAATCAGTTAAATTGTTTTCCAGATCCACCAGCCGACGCCCCCAACATGCCCAGCGCAAGGTCGGCACTGACCCACCCGCTGATCACCGACAGAGTGATATGATGTGCTGTCTCCCACGACTCTAAAGGAGGACTGATGAGCAGAAGAATTGCGTAATCGGCAACGACGATTACCGCAAGCAGCCGTATTGCCTCATCCAGGAATGCTCCCAGACGGGCCGGGCATTGCCTCATCTGAATGCTCCCGACGCGGCGTCACTTTGTCAATCGGCGGCCCATTCGGAATCCGCGTTCTCCGCCCGGAGGGTTCGGTCACCTGGGGCCATCGGACGATCATCCATAGAGGGGAGCCGTAGGCCTGCGGTCACCGTCGATCCGGAGCGGCCCCGCTTGTCCAGGCGCGGCAGTAGCGCAACACCCGCTTTCCTGTTCGATCAACGAGCCTGCTTTCCCGTCCCGACCTGGCGCTGCCGGAGCCGCGGCGCGCAACGCAGGGGCATGGGAGGAGCGGAGCCACCCGGAGCCACGCGCAGCGCGCCGCCCCGGCGCACGAGCATGGCGAGGATGGCGAGCACCGGACCTTCCCCGAAGTGAGCACCGCGGCACACTGCTGCAGCAGTCGGAGGGACCAAGGCGAGGACGGTCGCCGATCGGTCCGGGGACGGCGATCGCAAAAGGGGACGACGCCTGCCGCTCGGCGTGGCATAAGCTGTCCACCGTTACGTAACGCATTGCAGTGGGGATTGCGCAGGCTCACCGCCTGAAGCCGCGGCGCCGAACACCAGTTGATGCGCGTTTTCCCGCCGCCACACTTTGACGCGGCGCTGCAGCGTTCGCAGCAATTTGTCCGGGTAGGCATCCGGCTGCTCCCGCTGAAGCCGCTCGAGCAATTCTCGCGACGTCCGCCATGGCTCGGCGTCGAACCACTCACGCATCTGCGCCGTCACGGCCACGAACGGATCAGGGCATCGGCGCCAGTATTTGCGGACTTTCTCCCTCGGCTTGCTGGTCGGACGCACCTCACCCTCCTGCCATGACGTCCGAAGGCCTTCAAGGAACAGCTCCAGCGTTGGCGCACTCACAGGCGCCGTTTCGCCCATTGCCGGCCGATCGGCAATCTCGACGAGCTGCTTCTGGGCAAGACGAATCTCGCTCAACAGCCGCACCGGATCCAGAGTCGCTTGTAAAGCGCTGACACGAGCTCGTACCGTCTCGCTCGTACGCGGGTCGGCCAGCAACCGCTGATACGGCGTAGCCGGCGGGTGGTAGCGCTTCGTGACCCTCGCTGCATCGCGTGTTTTACTGGCCAGCTTGAAAGACGGCTGAAAGAAATTCACAAATAGACGAACCGATATATACAGCCGACCCAACGCCGCCGCCGCCTCCAGGCCTACGTAGCGCCGGTAACCCACAATGCGGCGGACAACCGCGCCGTTCTTTTGCTCTACCCATGCCTGATCGTTCTTGCGATACGGCCGACAGCGTGTGAACTCCACGCCAGCCTTCTTGCAATAGGACTGCACGGTCTCATTCATAAATACGCTATCGTTGTCTGTATCAAACCCGAGCAGAGGAAACGGCATCCGCTTGCGGATCTCGCTCAACACCGCGATCAGCACCGTCTGCTCCCGGACCAACAACGGCGCACACTCTGTCCAGCCTGTCGCAATGTCAGTCAACGTCAGCGTCTGCACGAAACTGCCATCTGCCGTCGGCCCGCTATGCGCGACCAGGTCCGCCTCCATGAACCCGGGTGCCGGATCATCCCAGCCAGCGAACGTGCGAACCGGCACGCTGCGCCGGACCCCGGCTGAGGACGCCGAACGTCGACGTGGTCCTCCTGTTGCCTGCTCCTTAACCTTACACAACGCCCGATCAATCGTCGCAGCGCTCATCGCCAGCAGACCGCTACGCACCTCCGGCGCAAGTTGGAGATGACCGTGCCGCTCCATTGACTCCACAAGAATAGGTATGAGCGGCCGCAATCGCTTGCCGCATACCCGGTCCGACGCCTCCCAAACCAAGACTAGCGCCTCGCGGACCGCGTCGTCATAGACCCGCCGTCTCAGACGAGGACCGGACTGCTCACTGCGCATCCCACAACGAAGGAGACGCATCGCATGCTTGCGGTGCAAGCCCGTCATCGCTCCGAACTCGTCCAAGATGCGGCCCCGATCCTTGCGAGTGGACCGGGCATACCGCTCCGCCACCACCGCCACCAACTCATCCCGTGTCGCCATGCTGATCCGCCTCATGTCGGCCCCCGCC
>DATEQL010000118.1:0-9639 GCA_035272665.1 Allostellaceae bacterium | reverse complement strand
AGCGAATAACGCCCAAGCCGTGCCGAGGGTGGTCAGCTCCGTGGCGCTGCCGCAGCGACCAGCACGGGCGTGGCGCTATAGACCTCGGGGAACAGGCGCTTTAAATTCTCGATCTTCGGCAGGTCGTTGACGACAATGTACGGATAGGTTGGATTACGCGTCAGGAAGTCTTGATGATACTCCTCGGCCGGATAGAAATTTCGGCCTGACTCGATCCTAGTGACAATCGCAGCATTAAACACATTTGCCTGGTTGAGCTGGGCGATATAGGCCTCGGCAATGTGCGTCTGCTCCGGACTGGTCGGGAAAATTGCCGAGCGATATTGAGTCCCGACGTCCGGGCCCTGGCGGTTGAGCTCGGTCGGATCATGAGCGACCGAGAAATAAATCTGTAGAATATGGCCATAGCTGATATGGCGGGGATCGAAGGTGACCCGGACCGATTCCGCGTGTCCGGTTGTGTTGGTGCCAACCATCTCGTAATGCGCCGTATCGGCGCTTCCGCCGGCATAACCGGAAACGGCACTGGTGACGCCCTCGACGTGCTGAAACACGCCCTGGACGCCCCAGAAGCAGCCGCCGGCGACGACCGCGACCTCGGATGTCGCCTGCGCATTCGCCGGTTCGTCGAGCACCGGCGGTGGGATCGAGCGCACGCTCTCGGCTCCCGATTGGGAGATCCCCAGTGCCAAACCGGCCGCCAGCAGCAGCGCCGCAAAAATCAACGCCGGGCGGAAGAAGGATGATGCTTGCCGCACAACTCGCCTCCTGGAAACGGGCTCAGACGAAACCGACTACCGCATGCAGCACGTACGGCTCCTCAACAGAGGTAATCTCGTCGGCGGGCAGTTTCACGTTCACGGATGCGAGAGCACCCGCGCCGAGCAGCGCGGCGGCTGGTGTCGTCAGTTCCCGGTCGTCAGGACGACGTGACTCCGACAGATGATCACCCTGATACCGGAACGGGCAGCCAGCGGCGGCCGGAGCCGCTGCTCGTGGCTACGCGGCTTTGGTGTTCAACCCTGCGGTCCGGCGCGCGAGCACCAGTTTCTGCGCCGAGCGACCGAAGAAATGGTAACCCGATCCGCCTTCGGCCAATAGGTCGAGGAACGCATCAGGCTCGGTTATGCTGACGCAGCCCAGAACATCGGCGCCGCGGGCGAGAAAGGCATCGGGCAGCATCCCGACGGTCGGCCCGACGACCGTGACCCTGGCATCGGGCCGGGTCAGCGCCAACAGGTGTTCGAGCGTATTGTTGACCAAGGTCGAGCCGGTGATCAGCACGACATCGGCATCCGGCAGGATTTCAGCCGCCTGTTCGGCCGGGCGGAAAAACGGAAGCTCGTCGGCTTTTAACGTTGCCGCATCCTGTTCGAGTACCAGAAAGGCTTGGTCGCGGCGCTTCAGCTCTTTCAGGAACGGAACAAAGGCGCCGACGACCACGACCTTCTCGCCTTGGCGAATATCGGTCGCGTCGAACGCGTCGACGCCGTGACGCAGCTCCACATCCGGATTAGGCCGGCGCTGCCAACAGCAGTCGGCGAGGGCGTTGACGGTCGCAATCCCGACGGTGCGCCGGATCCCATGACCGGAGAGAGCTTCGCGCGCCAGGTCGGCCGCCCGGCGGCCACGCAATTTGCCAGGAAACGGCATCGCCATCGCCGAACTCGGGCAGCATACCGCCTCAGGAATCGATTTGATCGGCGTAGCACTGGTGCCTGCGGTCCCGTTGCTGAGCTTCACCCCGGTAAAAAAGAGCCCGACTACCACCCTCTCGATCGCAATCTTGTCGAGCTCCGGGCCGAGAATGGTGTCGATTGTCGCAATCGTCTGGTCGAGGATCGAACGGTTTTCGCTCTGCATCACGCCCCCATGCCGAGATCTCGCTTGCTACCGCGGGTCATCCTAGCAGGCTCGCTCTGTGGCATAAACACAATCCCCCCAGCGCCGAGGCTCGCCATGCCATCATCACTTTGCTGGTTCGCGCTGGTAGTGTGATATCCGATAGGATATCGGCCGGTGCAGCAAAGGAGATCATGATGAAGCTCAGCGCCCGCAACCAGCTCAAAGGCAAGATCGTCGGGGTAACCAAGGGTCAGACAACGGCGCATGTCCGCATCGACATCGGGGGCGGGGTGATCGTCACCTCATCGATCACCAACGAGGCAGTCGACGATCTCGTCCTGAAAGTCGGCGATGACGCGTTCGCGGTGATCAAGGCGTCGGATGTGATGGTCGCCAAGTGAGGCGACGGGAGCTCTTCGGCTTAAGCGCAGGTGCGATCGCCGGCCTCGCCTTTGCGCCATCGCTCGCCGAGGCGAGGTCCTTCACCGATGCTGGCGATCGCCGGATCGATATCCCCGACGACGTGCGCCGGGTCTTTCCGGCGGGGCCGCCGGCCTCGGTTACCCTCTATACGGTCGCACCCGAAAAGATGTTGGGCTGGACCCGCGCGCTCAGTCCGGAAGCGCGGCCCTTTTTGCCGACGCGATATGCCGACCTCCCCGAACTCGGCCGGCTTACCGGTCGCGGCAACACCGTCAATCTCGAAAACGTCGTGCGGCTGATGCCCGATCTGGTGCTCGATGTCGGCGATACCAGCGCGACCTATGTGTCGCTTGCTGACCGGGTGCAGGAGCAGACCCATATCCCTGCCGTGCTGATCGCTGGCCATTTGGCGGATACCGCCGAAACTCTGCGCAATGTCGGCGCCGTCCTCGGCATTCCGGAGCGCGCAGAGACGCTCGCCCACTACGCGGAAGGCGTCCTTGCCAGCGTTCAGAAAGAGACGGCGAAGATCCCGCCGGCGAAGCGTCCCAGCGTTTACGTCGCACGCGGGCCGCACGGGCTTGAGACGGCCGTCGCCGGTTCGATCGGCAGCGAGGTCGTCGACCTCGTCGGCGCCAGCAATGTCGTCGGCAAGGATACCGCGCCGCGGACGATCGTCGACGTCTCGCCGGAGCAGATCCTTGCCTGGCAGCCCGATGTGATCCTGACTGTTGATCGGCGCTTTCACGCGACGATCCGCACCGACCCGGTTTGGCGCGACGTCAAGGCGGTCCAAGCCGGGCAGATCCATTTCGTGCCTGATCTGCCGTTCTCGTGGCTCGATAATCCGCCGGCGCCCAATCGGCTTATCGGGCTCCTATGGCTCGGCAAGCTGCTCTATCCTGCTTCGTTCCCGCAAGATATTCGCGCCGAGGCCCGTCGCTTTTATGCCCTCTTCTACCAGCAGGAGCCGAGCGAGGCGCAGCTCGACGGTCTTCTCGCCGACCCGCCGGCGTGAGCCTTCCGCCGGTTTCGGCTACCGTGCGATCGTCATCGGCGCGGCACTCGCCCTTCTGCTGATGGTCGCGGCCGCCATCGCCCTCGGACCCTACCCGCTTTCGGCGAGGGACCTCCTCGCGTTCCTGATGGCCAAGGCCACCGGGGCTGCCTCGCTGCTGCCGCCGCCGGCCGAAACCGTCATCCTGCAAATTCGCCTGCCCCGGGTGCTGGCGGCCACGGCCGTCGGCGCAGGGCTAGCGGCTTCGGGTGCCGCCTACCAGTCGCTGTTCCGCAATCCGCTGGTTTCGCCCGACATCCTTGGCGTTTCCGCCGGCGCCGCTTTTGGTGCGGTGGTGGGCATCTTTCTGTCATTGCCTGTCCTTGCGATAGAAGCCGCGTCTTTTGCCGGCGGGCTGGCGGCGGTGATCATCGTCTACGGCATCGCCGTGGCGATTCAAGGCCGCGACGCCGTGCTCGTTTTGGTTCTCGCCGGGGTCGTCATCGGCGCACTGTTCGGCGCCGGTGTCGGTCTGCTGAAGTATCTCGCCGATCCTTACAATCAGCTTCCGGCCATCACTTTCTGGCTGCTCGGCAGCCTGGCGGCGATCAACCCGAGGGATCTGACGAGCTTGTTGCCGGCGGTGGCGATCGGATTGGTGCCGCTGGCTCTGCTGCGCTGGCGCATCGACGTGATGACACTTGGTGACGAGGAGGCGACGGCACTCGGCCTCGACACCCGAATGCTGCGCATCGTCGTGATTGCTGCGGCGACCTTGATGACCTCGGCTGCGGTCGCGGCGAGCGGCATCATCGGCTGGGTCGGGCTCGTCGTGCCGCATCTGGCACGGCTCACGGTCGGGCCGTCGTTCACGCGGCTGCTGCCTATCAGCGTCCTCTTCGGCGCCTGTTATCTGCTCGCCGTCGATACGGTGGCGCGCACTCTTGGTACTGTAGAACTGCCGCTCGGGGTTCTGACCGCGGCGCTCGGCACACCGGTGTTCTTGTGGCTCTTGGCCTTCGGCCGACGCCCGGCATGGTCGTGAGCGCGCCGCGGCTGACGGTCGAGGATCTGAGCTACGGCTATCCCGGGCATGTCGTCGGGCACCGTATCAGCTTCACTGTCGGGGCCGGTGAGGTCCTGTGCGTGCTCGGGCGCAACGGCGAGGGCAAATCGACGTTGTTCAAGACGATCCTCGGCCTGCTGCCGCCCCGCGCCGGAACCTTGAGGGTCGATGGCGAGCCTACCGTGGGCTGGAACCCGCGCCGGCGAGCACTGACATTTGGTTACGTGCCGCAGAATGGCGGCGGGACATTCCCGTTCACGGTCGCCGAGCTCGTGTTGATGGGGCGTACCGCGCATCGCGGACCGTTTGCCGCTCCGTCGGCAGCTGATCGCGCGGCGGCAGACGAGGCAATCGCCACGCTCGGCATCGGCCACCTCGCCGCGCGCGAATGGGTGCGGGTCAGCGGCGGCGAACGGCAGCTCGCGTTGGTCGCGCGCGCTCTGGCGCAGGAACCGCGGATCCTGGTTCTCGACGAGCCGACCGCGAGCCTCGATTTTGGGAACCAGGTGCGGGTTCTCGACGCCGTTCGCAGTCTCGCCCAGACCCGTGCGCTGAGCGTGTTGCTGTCGACTCATCACCCCGAGCAGGCTTTCGCCTGCGCCGACAGAGTTGCGGTGCTAGCCGGCGGCGAATTGCTGCGGATCGGCGCCCCCGCCGAGGTCGTCACGGCCGAGACGCTTCGCGCGTGCTATTCGGTCGAGGTTGCGGTGCTGCCGGTAGCGGACGACCGGTATCGCGTTTGCGTGCCTCGATCGTATCTTTCGTGATAATTGCCGGCGGGCTCTTGTCGCAATCCCGATCTGCCGCCGAACGGGACCGCCCATTCGATGCACGACTCACCCCGACTAGCGAAAGTAACCGCGCCGCTGCTCGTCTTCGGCGGCCCTTACAGCAATCTGGAGGCTACTGAGGCGATCCTGGCGGAGGCGCGCCGCCGGGCCGTTCCGCCCGGCAACATCGTGTGTACCGGTGATCTCGTAGCCTACTGCGCCGATCCGCAAGGCGTGATCGACCTGTTACGCAGTTCCGGGATCCGGATCGTCATGGGAAATTGCGAGGAGTCGCTCGCGGCTCAGGCTGCGGAGTGCGGCTGCGGCTTTGCTGAGGACAGCGCCTGCGCGGCGCTCTCCGGCCAGTGGTATTCGTACGCCGATCGAAATGTGGACGCCGAGAGCCGCCTCTGGATGGGCTCACTACCGCGACAACTCGAATTCGAGATCAACGGCCGGAGCCTTGTTGTCGTTCATGGCGGCGTGACCAGCATCAACCGTTTCGTCTTCGCCAGCAGCAACGAGGTAATCGAGGAGGAATTGGCCGCTTCCGGTTGCGACGGCGTTATCGCCGGGCATAGCGGTCTGCCCTTCACCCGCGAGAGTGATGGTCGCCTCTGGCACAACCCTGGCGTCGTTGGCATGCCGGCGAATGACGGGACGCCGCGCGTGTGGTTCAGCATGCTTACGCCAACCGGTGAAGGCATCCTCGTCGAGCACCATGCAGTCGACTACGACCACGCCTCAGCGGCAGCGAAAATGCGGCAGCACGGCCTGCCCGAAGGCTATGCCGCCGCGCTTGAGACCGGGCTTTGGCCGAGCTGCGATATCCTCCCTCCCGCGGAATTGGAGACACGCGGCCGGCGGCTCGACCCCAGTGTCGCCTTCTGGCGGGATCGGCCAAACTTTCCCTGAGGGCCACTCGCCGCTAGGCGCCTCGGACAGCGGCAGTGGATCGAAGCCCCCCGGATAGGCGCAGCCGTCCTTCCAATCGACTGCATGAGCCCTGCCGTGGCTCCGTGTGACATCTTGGAGCCGACCGTGTCGGCGGATTCGACACCCGTGGCACCCTACGTTATATTTAACGAAATATTACGCGTAACGGAGGAGAGGACCATGGACGCAGCGACTTCCCATGCTCAGCTAGGAAAGGCCGCTTCGAGCTTTCTCGCCGGCAAACACCAGCTGTTGATCGACGGCAAATGGAGTGACGCGAAATCGGGCAAAGGGTTTGACGACTTCGACCCCGCGACGGGGCAGGCGGTCGCCTCGGTCGCCGAGGCTGATGCTGCCGACGTCGATGAGGCCGTCAAGGCGGCGCGCCGCCTTTTGAAAGCGGGCCGTGGGCGAAGACCTCGCCCTCCGATCGCTCTAAGCTGATCTGGAAGCTTGCCGACCTGCTCGAAGCGCATGCCGACGAGATTGCGGAAATCGAATCGCTCGACAACGGCAAGCCGATCCGCGACGCACGTAGCGTCGACCTTCCCGGCTCATACGAGATTTTGCGCTACATGGCCGGCTGGGCGACCAAGATCAACGGCTCGACGATCACGGTCTCGGCGCCCGGCGACTGGCACGCCTACACCTTGCGAGAGCCGGTTGGCGTCGTCGGCCAGATCATCCCGTGGAATTTCCCGCTGATGATGGCGGCGTGGAAGATCGCGCCGGCGCTGGCCGCGGGTTGCACGATTGTTCTCAAGCCAGCCGAGCAGACGCCGCTTTCGGCGATCCGCCTCGGGCAGTTGATCCAAAAGGCCGGCTTCCCGGACGGCGTCGTCAACATCCTGACCGGGTTTGGCGAGACCGCCGGTGCCGCACTCGCTGCTCACTCGGATGTCGACAAGGTTGCCTTCACCGGCTCGACCGAGGTCGGCAAATTGATCGTCCAAGCGGCCGCCGGCAATCTGAAGAAGGTATCTCTCGAACTCGGCGGCAAATCGCCGGCGATCGTGTTCCCCGACGCCGACATGGACATCGCGATCGATGGCACGTCGAGTGCCATCTTCTTCAACATGGGCCAGTGCTGCACAGCCGGCTCGCGCCTTTACGCGCACAAGCGCGTGTTCGACCGGCTGATGCAGGGTGTGGCCGACAAGGCCGGCAAGATCCGCCTCGGCCATGGGCTTGATCCACAGACCCAGCTCGGCCCGCTCGTCTCCGACGAGCAATTCAAGCGGGTGACGGGTTATCTCGAAGCGGGACGTCGGCAAGGCGCCAAGGTCGTCACCGGCGGCAGTCGCGTCGGCGATCAGGGATATTTCGTGCAGCCCACCGTGTCGACCGACACCAAGCCGGACATGTCGGTCATTCGCGAGGAGTTCTTTGGTCCGGTCGTGTGCGCGATCCCGTTCGACGACGACGATCTCGACCATATCGCCCGCACCGCCAATGACACCAGCTATGGCCTCGCCGCGAGCATTTGGACGCGCGATCTCGGCATCGCCCACAAGCTCGCCCGCCGCATCAAGGCGGGCACGGTGTGGATCAACACCCATAATTTCGGCGACCCGGCCCTGCCTTTCGGCGGCTACAAGCAGTCTGGCTGGGGCCGCGAGATGGGCTACGAGGCGATCGAGCTCTACACCGAAGTGAAAGCGGTAGCGGCGGCGCTGTAATCGCTGCGATCGAGAACACGGAGCAACAGGAGCAAACCATGGCAATGCCACAAATGATCGAATCCGTCCGGCACCCTTATGCCAATGGCGAAGTCAAGCGCATGCTGATCAACGGCGAGTGGGTTAGGGCCGCCTCGGGCAAGACCTTCGAGAGCCGCAACCCGGCCACCGGAGATTTGCTCGCCACCGTCGCCGAGGGCGACAAGGAGGACATCAACCGTGCCGTCGCCGCAGCGCGGGCTGCGTTCGAGGGACCGTGGAGCAAATTCAAGCCCTATGAGCGCTAGGCGCTTCTGCTGAAAATCGCCGACCTCGTCGAGAAGCATTACGACGAGCTGAGCCTACTCGATACGCTCGACATGGGAGCGCCGGTCACCCGCACCCGTGGCACGAAACAGCGGGTGCTCGGCATGCTGCGCTGGTATGCCGGAATGGCAACCTCGATTCACGGCGAGACGATCGAGAACTCACTCCCTGGCGAGTTTTTCTCCTACACCCTGAAGGAGCCAATTGGTGTCGTCGGTGCGATCATCCCGTGGAATGGGCCGCTCGGTGCCTCGATCTGGAAGATCGGCCCGGCTCTCGCCACCGGCTGCACGGTGATCTTGAAGCCGGCCGAGGAGGCGCCGCTGACCCCGCTGCGCCTCGGCGAGTTGCTGATGGATGCCGGCGTGCCGCCAGGGGTCGTCAACATTGTGCCGGGTTATGGAGAAACCGCTGGTGCCGCGCTGGCCGCTCATCCCGGGGTCGACAAGGTCGCGTTCACCGGCTCGCACCTGACCGGGCAGCTGATCGTGCAAGCCTCGGCCGGCAACCTGAAACGCGTGTCGCTCGAACTCGGCGGCAAATCGCCCGATATCGTCTTTGCCGATGCCGATCTCGAAAGTGCGGTGCCGGGCGCCGGGATGGCGGTGTTCGCCAATTCGGGGCAGATCTGCAGCGCCGGAACCCGACTTTTTGTCGAGCGCAAGGTTTATGACGAGTTTGTCGGCCGAGTCGCCGATTTGGGCAAGAACCTCAAGGTGGGCAACGGCGTCGACCCCGACACCCAGATCGGCCCGCTGGTCTCCGAGCAGCAGCTCGAACGAGTCACCGGATACCTGAACGTTGCTCGCCAGGAGGGCGCGCGGGCGGTTGTTGGCGGGCAGCAACTGACCGAAGGGCCGTTCGCCAAGGGATACTTCGTCCCGCCGACCGTCTACGCCGATGTGCGCGACGACATGCGGATCGCCCAGGAGGAGATCTTTGGCCCGGTGATCTCGGCGATTCCGTTCACCGATGTCGACGAGGTCATCCGTCGCGGCAACGCTACAACCTTCGGGCTTGGCAGCGGCGTGTGGACGCGCGATGTCAGCAAGGCGCACCGGCTGGCGAAGGGGCTGCGCGCCGGTTCGGTGTGGATCAATTGCTATCAGGCGATGGATCCCGCCGTGCCGTTCGGCGGCTACAAGATGAGTGGGTATGGTCGCGAGTCCGGCATCCAGCAGATGGAAGAGTATTTGAACGTGAAGGCAGTCTGGATCAGAACCGCATAAGACGGCATAACGGGAGGCGGGGGCGGCGCTCCGGTGCCGCCCTCGCTGCCTCGGGCCAGAAAGGGAGTGATCCTGATGAAATTCGGCATTCACAATCCATCGTGGTGGTTCGGTTCCGATCCAGCCGAAGCGTTCGAGGCGGTAAAGGCGAAGGCGCAATGGGCCGAAAACCACGGTTTCGTGTGGCTCTCGGTGATGGACCACCTGATCCAGATTGGCGGTGTCGGCGCGCCCGATGAGCCCTTCATGGAAGGCTGGACGGTCTTGTCGGCACTGGCCGCGGTGACCAGCCGCATTCGTCTCGCCACGCTCGCGACGTCGGTCGGCTACCGCAATCCGGCGCATCTGGCCAAGATGGCCGCCGGTGTCGATCTGATCAGCCGAGGGC
>DATEQL010000117.1:0-6990 GCA_035272665.1 Allostellaceae bacterium | reverse complement strand
TCTCTATGTCTCTGTCCAAGCTTAACCCAGTCGAACCGCCGTGGTACGTGACCCGTACGCCCGGTGGTGTGGGAGGGGTGGCACCGCGAGGTGTCCCCCTATCCCGATCAACAATCGAATAACAATCGAAGAGGATTTTAGTACGACAAACGCACTCGCACAGAACCGTACGTGCCCAATTAGGGCAGAGCGCAATTTCGATATTGACAAATCCAGAATCTTGCTTTATACGAAACCACGATAACGCTGAGAGGACAACATGGCGACCTGAGACGAAGGGCGATTATCAGGTGGGTTACGGCAAGCCGCCGCGCGCAACGCCGGCTTCAAGAAGGGCCAGTCCGGCAACCCGCGCGGACGGCCGCCTGGCGCGAAAAACCTGACGACCTTGCTGAACGACGCGCTGAACGAGCCGGTGACGATCACCGAGGACGGCCGGCGCCGCAAGATCACCAAGCGCGAGGCGGTGATCATTCGCCCTCAAGCGCTTGATCCTCTCGACACCGCTGTCAAGCCAATGCCGGCGACCGGCCGAACTCAATCCGTCGAGTCTTGTCCGCGTGGAGCGACAAGCCGAACCTGGTCAGACGTTCCTTGAGGTCGGCCGTCGGCCGTCATCCACCGCGTAGTAGCGCACCAGGGCCGCGGCTGGCGCACTAGAGGATTATAGAATGTCCGACCTGAAATGAAGCGAGTTATTATCAGCAGGGTATCGTCACCCTCGCGAAAGCGAGGGTTCAGGGCCTGTCCCTGGCTTGAACAGGGGGCAACCGCTGAGGTTTTGGAGCCCCTGCCCCTGGGCCTCGCTCGCGACGGTCCGAACCCGGCGTAACCCGGGGGCCGCTTTCTTGGGAATGACGAATAACCCACTGAGATTCCCTGAATCACTTCGGGTCGGGCTGTTAGACAGCCCGCTGGCTTGGCCGTTCATTAGGGAAACGCCGGCAGTTCGAGGACACCGCCCTGGTACGCTCTATAGTCCGGCCGCGTAAACGTCACGTAGATTTTGCTGCCATCGGTCGAGGTCGCAATGCCGTTGAGGCTGGCATTGTCGAGCGGAACGTGGTCAACGGTCACGCGCCGAACCGCGACGACGGTGCCGTCCTGCTGCATGCGGACGATCGTGTTGTCGCCCCGGTTGGCGACATAGAAATCGGAGCCTTCATCGAGCGTCGTATTGCTCGCCCACATGGGATCATCCGTGTCGATTACGACGGGCGCAAGGTCGACGGGCATATTCAACTCGAACGACCTGATGCGGCTAACCGAGCCGGCCTGGAAGACTTGGTTGGGGGCGGTTCCGAAAACGACGAGGTTGATCACTGCAATCGTGTGGTTGAACGGCTCGCTGACGAACAGCTGCAGTACCGTGCCCGCGGGCGCGCCGGACGGGACGTAGGGGTTCATCAAGACCCCGAGCCGGGGCTCGACGTTGTGACTCGGGCGATCCCAGTTCTGGCCTTGGAGCGGTTTAACCGTGCCGGGCGGCGCCAGTCCGTCGACGCCCTTGAGTGTATGTTCCTGGACGATCGCGCCATCGGCAGTAACAACGGCAAACACCGCCTTGCAGGTGCCGTCCGGCGACGGTCCAAGTAACGCCGTCCCCACAGCCCCGGTGCTCAGCGAGCCTGGGATGACCTGCGGTTGCGAAGGCATGGTCACAACGTTCCGGTTAGTCAAGCCGCCCACATAGACACCGCCGATCAGCTTGTTCGGGGCGGCTAGCGGGGGGCCGGCGAGTGGCAGTCCGGTCGGATCGAGGATCGAGGACGAGCCGGCGCCGCTGTCGCCAAACGGTGCATTCGCCGGCCAAACGCGGCCGAAGGCGTAGTTGTTCGAGAGGCCCAGTGGATTACTTACCCCGGTGTAATGAGCGGTGTTCGCATTAGGGTTGTTGATGCTGTTGAGCCAGTCCGCGCTGTTGGCTGCGAACATCTGCACGGCCCCGTTGAGGGTCGATGCCTGACCGCCACCGCTCGCGAACGTTGCCGGGACGATCAGGACCGCCCAGCTGTTGGGATCGATGGATAGGACAGATCCCTCTTGCCCGACGCCGGTGAGCAGCGGCGCGCCGAAATTGGACTGACTGCCGACCAGGATTCGGCTCGGATCCAGCACCGCGCCCGCTGTGATGAACGAGGGAAAGTGGGTGGGAATCGGGCTCCCGCCGCACGCACCCTCGCTGGCGTTCAAAAACGTGCCGACCTGTGAGATGGCGGACGCGCCAGGGATATTTACGGCTACGACCTGGGCATCAATCGCCTGTGTCCAGGCCGGCTGCCCTGCCGTACCGCCGCTGAAGAGCGCCATTCCGGCGCCGACGGCCAGAGTGGGAAGCACAACACGTCTGCTGCTCCAACTCATAGGTTGCCTCATTGTTTTGCCTCCATCGCATATCGGATGTTCAAACATAGGTCAGTTCGATCAGGGCAAGGCTGAACGCCGAAATGAAAAGCCAGGATGCGGCGCCGGCGAGCAGTGGCTTCCAACCTTTTGCGCGCAATTTGCGGAAATCCGTTTCGAGGCCCATCGCCGCGAGGGCGACAGTCAGGAGAAACGTGGTCGCCTGAACGAGGCAAATTTTCTCGACATCCGGGATCAGATCGAGGCTGTTCACCAGCATCATCGCGACGAACCCCAGCACGAACCAGGGCAAGGGTACTGCTTGCCTTGTCGGCCGCTTGACCTCATCGCCGTCAATAGTCTGATGGCGCTTTGCACTGTAATAGCTGAGCGCCAAGATCATGGGCGCCAGCAGCATTACCCGGCTGAGCTTGGCGATCGTGCCGAAATTGCCCGAGTCGGCGCCATTCTGGAAGGCGGCAGCAACAACCTGGGCGATTTCGTGGATCGAGGAACCAGTCCACAGCCCAAAGGCATGAGGCGTCAATTGCAGCAGGCCGGCCAGTGTTGGGTAAAGCAGCACAGACACCGATCCAAAAACCGTGATGCAGGCCACCGCATACGCTACGTCCTCGTCGGATGCGCGGGTGACTGTGTTTGTTGCGACAACAGCGGAAGCGCCGCAGATCGAGGTGCCGGCACCAATCAACTCGGCTAGCTTGCGGTCGATGCCGAGCCGGCGGCCGAGCCACACCGTGAACACGAAGGTACTGCCAAGGGTGACTGCGATAATCGCCAGACCGGCTATTCCGACGGTGACCAGTTGCGCCAATGACAGTTGCAGACCGAGCAGGACAATCGCAAACCGCAGAATCCGCCGCATGCTGAACGCCACCCCCGGCTTGAACGTGCCGGGTGTGCCGACCGTGTTGTGCAAAGCCATGCCGAGAACGATCGCGATGATCAGCGGACTGAGCACCGTAATGCCGGACAGATTGCGCAGTTCGAACGCGGCTGCGGCAATAGTGAAGGTCAGGAACAGACCGGGGAGCAGGCCTTGCCAGGACGCCCGGCGCCGGCCCGCGCGGTCAGAGACCCCCAAGGTCGAACTTTGCACTTTATCCTCCGAGCGTCGCTAGCCGGCGAGGCCCGACATCGAAAATCCTAGTGGTGGGTGGCGTCGCTCCACTCCGGGCGCCTCTTCGGCTTGAGCGGTGGCCACCAACAGCACGAACGATGAGCGGGGATCCGCGCGCCCAAACGAGACCGGATTGCGCACGAGAAGCAGCCCGAGCGGCACCTCGCCATCAATAGGCTCGCCGGCATTGGGTACAATGCGGAAGGGGATGTCATGCTCCGCAAAGCCGATGGTGGACTCGATGGCGCGTTCCACCGCATTACCTTCGACGAGATGCACGACCCGCCAGCCATCTTGTGTCAGCTTGATCACTCGTTCGATCGCCCGAAGGGGTGCGGCAGCTTCGCGATAGTGGGATGGTTTCACCAAACCGAGGATTACTTCAGAGATTTCGGGATCGTGGATTACCGCGTCCGCCGTGCCCAGCGCATGTGCGGCAAGCGGCGAGAGATGGCGCGGATCGCCGTTGCCGGCTCCTACGAGCCACACCGACCCGTAAAGAAGCTTGGGCAGCCCTAACTTGAGTGGCTGATCCGTTGGCAACATTGTCGTCTCGCTAGGGGCTTTGCGTTCCGCAGGTGGCACGCACCGTCCTATTGCACCCGGCTCGGTCGCGAGTCCTAAAGCCGATCGGAAAAAGTTCCGAAATTTCGCCGAAAACGGCGTTAAAACGGGCCGTCATGACGATCCATTCGCTGGGGCCATTTCGCCTGGACACGGGCAACGACCTGCTATTTCGCGGCGGCGAGCCGGTAGCGCTCGGGCGGCGAGCAATTGCGTTGCTGCGAGCATTGGTTGAACGGCCGGGCGCGCTGGTTTCGAAGGCTGCGCTGATCGAGGCCGCGTGGCCCGACCAGGCAGTCGAGGAAAGCAACCTCACCGTGCAGATCGCGGCATTGCGCCGGGCTCTACGCCAGGAGCCCGGCGGCGACCGCTGGATCGAGACCCTGCCGCGTCGCGGTTATCGATTTGTTGGGCCGCTCATCGCGAAAGACCAGAATGGTATCCCAGAAACACCACCGCAGGTCGATGCTGCGCGGGACGCCGCACCAACGCCGGATGATGCCGCCGAACGCCGCCAAATCACCGCCATGTCATGCGAGCTGATCGGGATCGAGAGGCAGGCCGAGGGCGTGGATCTCGAAAATTTGCGCGAGGCGGTCGGCGCCTTTCGCCGCTGCATCTCGGACACCGCCGCTCGATACAACGGGATTGTCTCCAGCTATTTCGGTAATAGCGTGCTTGTCGTTTTCGGGTATCCGACGGCGCAGGAACACGACGCCGAGCAGGCGGTCCGCGCGGGGCTCGAATTGTGTGCGGCGGTCAGAAGCTTGCGACCCGAGACGAACGCGCCGATGCGATGCCGGATCGGGGTAGCGACGGGCAGCGTCATCGTCGGCGATTCCGGCAGGGGCGGCAAACTTCCGCACCATGAGATTGTCGGTGATGCCCCGCATGCGGCTGAGCGGTTGAGGGCATCGGTGCAACCGGACATGGTGGCGGTCGAGCCGGTCACCCGGCGTCTGATCGGCAATTTATTCGATCTCCGGGATCTTGGCGCAATCGACACCGGCGGCGCAGGCCAGCCAATGCGCAGTTGGCAGGTGTTGAGAGAAAGTCCCGTCGCGAGCCGTTTCGAGGCGCTGCGCGGATTGCCGTTGACCCGGCTAGTCGGGCGCGACGAGGAGATCGACCTGCTGCGTCGGCGCTGGGCGCGCGCCAAGGCGGGCGACGGGCAGGTCGTGCTGATCTCAGGCGAACCGGGCCTCGGCAAGTCGCGCATCACCGCGGCACTGGAGGAGCGCCTCCATGCCGAGCCGCATATTCGTCTGCGCTATTACTGTTCGCCCTATCACCAGGACAGCGCGCTGTTCCCGTTTATCGACCAGCTTGCGCGGGCCGGAAGATTCGCCAGTGACGATCCGGCCGCCTCTCGTCTGGAGAAACTAGAGGCCTTGCTGGCTGGCGCCGCATCGCCCGACGAAGATGTGGCGTTATTGGCAGACCTGCTGTTATTGCCGGCTTCGGAGCGTTACCCGCTGCCCAACCTCAGTCCGCAGCAGAAGAAGGAGCGGATACTGAACGCGCTGATCCGGCGGCTCCAGGGTCTCGCGCGCCAGCAGCCGGTCGTTATCGTCTTCGAGGACGCACATTGGGTCGACCCGACCTCGCGCGAATTGCTCGACCTCACCGTTGCGCGGGTCCGCAATCTGCCGGTGCTGCTGATCATCACCTTCCGTCCCGAGTTCCAGCCGCCCTGGACCGGCCAGCCGCAGGTGACGATGCTGGCGCTCAATCGCCTGGACCGGCATGACCGAGCCGCCATGGTGGAGGAGGTCGCCGGCGGGATGGCATTGCCTGTTGAGGTCGCCGCCCAGATCGTCGACCGCACCGACGGTGTGCCGCTGTTTGTCGAGGAATTGACCAAGAGCGTCTTGGAGAGCGGCCTGCTGCGCGAGGACAGGAACCGCTACGTGCTCGACCGTGCGCTGACCCCATTCGCGATACCGACGAGTTTGCACGCCTCGTTATTAGCGCGGCTCGACCGCCTTGCCTCGGTGCGGCATGTGGCACAAATCGGCGCCGCGATCGGTCGAGAGTTCTCTTATGACCTGATACACGCTGTCTCCCGTCTTTCCGAGGACGAGTTGCAAGCCGCACTCGGCCGGCTCGTCGCTTCCGAACTGGTCTTCCAGCGCGGCACGCCTCCCGACGCGGTCTACAGCTTCAAGCACGCGCTCGTACAGGACGTGACCCATGGCAGCCTGCTGCGGAGTTCTCGGCAACAATTGCACGCGCAGATCGCCGAAGCGCTCACAGCCCATTCGGCCGAGATCATCGATAGCCAGCCCGAGATTTTGGCGCAGCATTACGCCGAGGCCGGGCTCGTTGAAAAATCCGCCTTCTATTGGGGTAAGGCCGGCCAGCGATCCGCCGCCCGCTCGGCGATGGCGGAGGCGGCCGCGCAATTGCAGAAGGGGCTGGACCAGCTGGGGCTGCTGCCCGAGACCCCCGAACGCCAGCGAAAGGAACTCGAACTCCTAAGTGGTTTGAGCGCGGCCCTAATGGTCGTCAAAGGTTTCGCCGCACCCGAAACGGGCGATGCCTACGCCCGCGCACGGGCGCTGTGGGAGCAGCTGGGCTCCCCCTCGGAGCTCCTTCACATCCCTTGGGGTCAGTCGCATTATTACGCAGTCCGGGACGAACTCGATCGGGCGCAGACTCTCGCGGAAGATTTGCTGCAGCTGAGCCGTCAGCGCGACGACTCGGCCGGGCTCGTTCTGGGTCACTACTCCCTCGGTCGAACCTTCATGTATATGGGCAGTTTCGCGCGGTCGCGATCGCATTTGGAAAAGGCACTCACGCTTTACGATCCGATCTCCCACCGCTCGCTTGTCCATCAGACCGGATTGGACCCCCGAAGCATCTCACAGGCCGCTTTGGCGTTGGTGCTGTTCTTTCTTGGCTTTCCGGACCAGGCATCGGCACAGAGCAGCGCAGCCATCGCC
>DATEQL010000116.1:0-3039 GCA_035272665.1 Allostellaceae bacterium | reverse complement strand
AGGAGACCTCCCTGCCGATCGAGCGCGACGAGGCCAATGCGACGACATCGTCGGCGGGAAAATTGCGCTCGGCGAGCGTGGTCAGCATCTCGCGTCCGACATTGCCGGTCGCGCCGACCACCGCTACTCTGTAACCCATCTCGAGGCTCCACGGCGGATAGGGGGATGATCAAGGCTGACTTACGACGGCGGCCGGCGCTTTACAAGCACCCCTGCCAATGACTTACCCGGAGTTCTGGCGGGTGTATCTCGCTGCGCACGCCGACCCGCGCACTCGCGTAATGCACTATCTGGGCACCCTCTTCGGGGTGGCAGCCCTCGTCGCCGCCGGCGCGACCCGGGATTGGCGCTGGCTCTTGGCTGCTCCGGTCATCGGCTATGCTCTCGCCTGGTTCGGCCATCTGGTCTTCGAGCACAACCGGCCCGCCACCTTCGGGCATCCTGGCTGGTCGCTCATCAGCGACTTCCGTATGCTCGGCCTGTTCGTGTCGGGGCGGCTCGATCGGGAGCTGAGGAGAGAAGAATGACAACGGCGCGGTTGATCGAATACGACGAGGCGAGCGCCGAGATCCGCGCCGTCTACGACGACATCATGACGACGCGCGGCACGGATTGGATCAACAATTTCTGGAAGGCGCTGGCCAACCACCCGCCGACCTTGCGACGCACCTGGGAGAGCATCAAGGAGGTGATGGCGCCGGGCGTGCTCGATCCCTTGACCAAGGAGCTCGTCTACCTCGCGGTCAGCGTCAGCAACGGCTGCACCTATTGCATCGCCTCGCACGGCGCCGCCGCGAAGCGAGCGGGGATGACCCCCGAGATGCTCGGCGAGGTTCTGGCGGTCGTCAGCATGGCGAACGAAACCAACAGCTTAGCCAACGGCTATCGCGTTCCAGTAGACGAGAGGTTTGAAAAACTGTTTTGATAGAGGGCGTTTACACGCCGAATTACGGCATGCCCGATCAGCACCGGCTGATCGGCAACTTTGGAGGGCCCTGATGGCACAACAACTCTACGATCGTACGGCCGAGGATCTCGGCAACCTCGTCGGTCTCGAACACGTCAATCTCAGAACCAACAATCAAGGGCTGGCGTCCGAGTTTTATCTGTCGGCGCTCGGCCTGACCCGCGACCCCTACATGTTCCCCGGCACCAACAACATGTGGGTCAATGTCGGCAAGAGCCAGTTCCACCTGCCGACCGGCGAGCCGAATGTGCTGCGCGGCCATGTCGGTCTTGTTGTTCCGTCGCTCGAGGAGCTATGCGAGCGCCTGAGCGAGGCCAAGAAAAAGCTCGCGGACACCAAGTTCGACTGCAAGCAGCACAACGCCTATGTCGAAGCGACGTGCCCGTGGGGCAACAAGTTCCGCCTCTATGAGCCCGACGAGGAAAGGTTCGGCGCGATCAACCTCGGCATGGGCTATGTCGAGTTCACCGTGCCGGAAGGCACGGCCGACGGCATCGCGCGCTTCTATCGCGAGATCTTCTATGCACCGGCCAAGGTCAAGGAGAATGGCGAAGGCTGCGCGGCCCATGTCTGCGTCGGATACAAGCAGGAGCTGATCTTCCGCGAGACCGACAAGAAAATTCCCGAATTCGACGGCCATCACCTGCAGGTCTATGCCCAGGAATTCTCGGGCCCGCATGACGAGCTCGAAAAACGCGGGCTGATCACCGAGGAAAGCGATCAGTACCAGTACCGCTGGCAGGACATCGCTTGCCTCGACACCGGCAAGTGCCTGTTCACGATCGAGCACGAAGTGCGCAGCGTCACTCACCCGCTCTACAACCGCCACATGGTCAACCGCAACCCGTCGCAGAACAATCGCCACTACCAGATGGGCGCGGACGAGTGGGATTGGACGTTGCCGCGCTCGACCAAGAAGATCCAGCCGGCGCCCGCGGTGGAGCCCGCCACGCCGATGGCGAAACGCCGCGCCACCCGCATGGCCGCGATGTAACGGCGATAGGCTCTGCCGCTGCCCCTCGCCCTCCGGCTTCGCGGGGCCCTCCCGCTCCCCGCTCGCCCCCACCCTTCCCTCCCCCGCTTGCGGGGGAGGGAAGGGTGGGGGCAGGGAAAAGGCTGGGTGAGCAGCCGGCCTGAGCGCACAACATGACCGGCTTGCTCGCCAACCGGGTAGCGCTGATCACCGGCGCGGGATCGGGTATCGGCGAGGCGATTGCGCACGCGATGGCGGATGCCGCGGCACGGGTCGCCACCGTTGACATTGATGCTGCTGCCGCCGCACGCACGGCAACAGCCATCGGCCGGGAGGCTGTGAGCTTTGCCTGTGACGTGACCGACCGTGTCGGGTGCGACGGCCTCGCCGCCGCGGTCCGATCCCGGATCGGCGCCATCTCGATCCTCGTCAACAACGCCGGGATCATCCGACGTGGGGCCGTGATGGAGCCGAACACCCGCGCCGATTGGGATGCGACCTTGGCCGTCAATCTCGACGGCCCCTACAACATGGTGACGGCCTTTCTCGACCAGCTGCGCGAGACCAAGGGGTCGATCATCAACATCGGCTCGATCCAGTCCTTTGTCGCGCTGCCGAACTCGGCGGCCTACACGACCTCGAAGGGCGGTGTGCGCCTGTTGACCAAGGCGCTGGCGATCGAGCTCTCGCCGCTCGGCATTCGCGTCAACGCGATCGGCCCCGGCTTCACTGCGACCCCGCTCAACGCCCGGGCGCGCGAGGATCCGGCCTACATGGCCAATTTCGAAAGCCGCATCCCGCTGGGACGGGTCGGCACTCCGGAGGATATCGCCGGTCCCGCCGTCTTTCTCGCTTCCGACATGGCTCGCTACATCACCGGCGTCACTTTGCCGGTCGACGGCGGCTACCTCGCGCGCTAGTGCTTGTCACGCACGGTAACGATCACGGTCCACGGCCCCGGGGGCGGCCCAAGGCGGATGAACGCAGTCGGGTCATCCGGAACGTTGTAGGTAAATTGGTCCCGGCCGACGAACCCTGGATCTGGGCGGTAAAATACCCCCTGGCCATATAGCGAGTTGCTGCACCCTGATCCTCTCGG
>DATEQL010000115.1:0-3326 GCA_035272665.1 Allostellaceae bacterium | reverse complement strand
TGAAAATCGACGGTCGTATGGTCTATCTCTGGCGGGCGGTTGACGCCGAAGGCGAGGTCCTCGATGTGCTGGTCCAGTCCAAGCGAAACAAGCACGCCGCGCTGAAACTGATGCGCAAGCTCCTGAAGAAGTATGCCTTCGCTCCTGAGCGGTTGGTCACCGACGACTTGCGATCATACGGCGCCGCGGCTCGAGAGCTTGGGGTGGAACGTCGGCATGAGCGCGGGCGATGGAAGAACAATAGAGCTGAGAATTCGCATCAGATCCACCCCAAGGCCATGCCTGTCAATCGGCGTCCAATTTTTCCACGCCGAAACACACGCTCGGCGCTGCCAGTATCTCCACCACTCTTCTACAGCCTTTCCCGCAGGCGCTTCCGGGCTGCCCGGCCGCGACGGTTCTGGATCCATCCGACGAGCCGCCTCCACCATGGTTTAGCGCGCTCTGCCTCGGCGTAGGTCACCCACTGCCCGTCCATTTTCAGACGCCCAAACGTTACCCGTCTGCGTCCGTATGGCTGTCAGGGTTGAGGAAGCCTTAAGCCCGCCCGGCCTCAAGCCCGGCGAGGCGCAAGATCACGTCCGAATAGCTCTCGCCCGGCCGGCGCAGAGCCCGACGTCATCCGACGGTGCGGCGCAATCAGCTACGACCCGAACGACATCCGCCGCCACCAGGTGGGACAAGTGCGGCCACGAGCCGCCAGCCGTTGACGCGAATCGAGGATCAGCCGAGTCTGACACTTGGTACCCGGCCTGGGCGGCCACCAGACGGCCGGAATCGACCCTTTGCAGACGTTAGCAGAGGCCATCGAGACAACGACCGCGCGGGGCATCTTGGTCTTTCACATGTTCAGTGCCCTTGCCCGAGTTCGAGCGCGCCCTCATTCGCGAGCGCACGCGCGCCGGACTGGCGGCGGCGAAGCGCGAGGGCGAACGGGAGGCCGACCACCGAAGCTGACCGAGGACGACCTCGACATTGCGAGGACGTTGCTCAGCAATCCTGATATCACCGTCGCCGACGTTGCCGACCGGCTCGGCGTATCACCTGCGACGCTCTATCGCTACTTGCCAGCTGCGAGGACGGCCAACGGCCCGCAGCCATTGTAGAACGTCGTTTAGCGCAGATAACGGAGAGCATAAATAAGTAAGTTAAGAATAATAATCTAGTAGAGCGATGAAATCAGGTCGTTGGATCGCGCGTTTGAATTATCCATTGACGTATTGTTGTTACATGAACGCCAAGTTTTCCTGCTGCCTGATTCGGTGTGAGGCCGTTCCTGATTTCTTCAAGCACATTCTCTCGCTTGTCAGGGCCATGCCGAACGGGGGCGGGCTTGCCTTCGATGCCGGCCCGCTTTGCCCACCGGGTAGCTGACCCCACACTAACATTGAGATGTGCTGCCGCCTGACGGCAAGACATTCCGCTCCGGATTGCGGCTAAAACCTTCGCTCTTAAATTGTCACGCTTTCTATCAATATTCTCGTCATCGGCGAACCTAGCAGCAGTTGAATTATCAATGCCATACTTCTCCGCAGCCTTACTGCACGACATTCCGCCCGCAATCGCCTTTACTACCTTCTTGCGGATACTATCGCTGATCTTGAGCGGTGCGCGCCTGCTACTAACTCGGGCTTCCTTTGCCCACCGCGTAGCTGACCCCACACTAACATTGAGATGTGCTGCCGCCTGACGGCAAGACATTCCGCTCCGGATCGCTTCCAAGACCTTCTCGCGGACATCTACCGAGAAGGGCATGTTGGTACCTCCGCTCCTTGCGCCATGCCGCCGCAACACCGCAGAAGTCGCCCCGTGCCATGCTTTGGAACAATACGCAATCATCGGCCCATCGTGATAACTGATGAACCCGCACGACGCGACCTCGCCAGTGACACGTCCGCGATCGACCTGTCATCAACGCAGCAAAGAGCCCTTCGCCACGAATCGCCATCAATAAATTCAGTGGGTGCAAAATTCGGGTGCAGAAAAGACCGCTTCCCGCCCGAAGCAGGCATCGACCGAAGCCCCAACAGAACGTCGCGATGGGTGGACTCCTGCCCTCCAAAGGTCGGCCGGGAAGGGGAGGACTCCGCCCGAAGGAGACGTCTACGCGCGGCACGCGTGGCCATGGGTGTGAAGTATGGCCTGTCAATCGGCGCGCAAACGGAACCCCGGATCGGCGCGCAAAAGGGACCCCCTGTTTGGTGACAAACGTAGGCTGCAGCGCGCGCCCCGGCGGAGCTGGTCGGGTTTGCGCAGCCGGGGCGAGCGCGAGTTATGGAGGAGCCGTTTTTGGAAGGTCCGGCGCGGTTCTTGAAGCGCCAGCTCTCGTTGCCGGTCTCGACGATGTCGCAGTGATGGGTGAGGCGGTCGAGACCGAGGCGGACGAACTCCTGGTCTCGGTCCACGACTCCGGTCCGGGACTGGCGCCGGATGTGCAGGACAACCTCTTCAAGCCCTTCATCACCACGAAGGCGAGGCCTGGGGCTCGGCCTCTCGATCTGCCGCTCGATTGTCGAATCCCACGGCGGACGGTTGTGGGCGAGCGCCAACGCGCCCCGCGGAGCCGTCTTCCAATTCACGTTGCCGTCCAACCTGGACGATGCATCGCCCGGATGATCTTGGCGCAACGGCGGACATCCAAGACTGCGAATGCAAAAGACCGCTCTCGCGTATCGCAAAATCGCCGTCACCCAACCGACAGCCACGGCTGCGGCGCGTCCGCAAGCGCCGGGCCGGCCCGATCGGCGGCTTGCCACGCAGCGCAACCTTGCCCCATCGTGTGACCCATGGGGACCGGGCGGATATTTCTCGTCTGTTGCGCGGCGATCGTCGCGGCCGCGATGGCGGGGTTCGGGCTGCATGGGCTTTTGCCGGCCGGCGCCCTCGCCGCCTCCAACGGCATGATCAGCGCGATCGTGGGCCTGATCGCCTCGCTCCTGTCGATCGTGCTCGGTCTCCTGGTCTGGACGAGCTATGGTCAGTTCACGGCCCAGCAGGCTCAGCTCCAGACGATCGCAACCGCCGCCATCCAGCTCGATTTTGACCTCATGGCCGGAACTAACGAGCGGCCCATTTTTGTAGCATAAGCAGACAGATCGAGAACGTCGGCGCGGGCGGGCCGTGGAAATCGGCCAGAAATCGCGCGTGCGCCCTGACGTCTGGGCTGGGTTAGTGTCGGAAATCAGGTGATTCCCGACGGCTCTGAGAATCGTGCTCAGAAGGGCGGCGCCAAGCCGCAAAACCTGCACGACAAACCCTGTCGGAATGGCTTAATGTGCGGAAACCATGCGTCGGGGGTTTTCCGCACATGCTGGTCGGCTACATGC
>DATEQL010000114.1:0-10482 GCA_035272665.1 Allostellaceae bacterium | reverse complement strand
CAAGGGCGGGATGCGCGAGGGTCGGGTCTTGTCGCGGGTGAGCCCCTCGACCCCCTCATGCATGAAGCGTTCCTGCCAACGCCAGACCACGGTTTTGCCCTTGCCGACAGCCCGCGTGATCGCGGTCGTGCCCTTGCCGTCAGCGGTCAGAACAATGATCCGCGCCCGCCAGAGGTGCTTCTGCGGGCTGTTGCGATCCCGGATGGCAGCGCACATGCTCACCGGGTTGGCCCGGCCGGCCAACGGTCGCCACGACCTGGCGGAGTAGTCAATGCGGATCGTGTATTTCCGGTCGGCTGTGTTCGAGAGGTAGTCGGGGAAGATATCGCCGCGGCCGTAAACGGTATGAGTCTTTGGTTTCTTGCTGTTGGCCTTTGTGGCGTGCGCGTCTTCCTCTTGGCCTTCCTCTTCCTCGCCGTCGTCTCCGAGCACTTCTTCAACCTCAGCCTCGGTGACTGCTGCGATTTCGGTCTCGCCGCTGATCCAGCGATAGAAAACCTCGGCAATGTCGGTGTTGTCGCAGACGATGATGAGCACTGGCGGGATGCGATCTTGCCCGGGGGTAGCTTCCTGGACGTATTTGAACCGTTCGAGCCACTGGCCTGCGATCTGTTGCAGCGCGCCCTGCGCTTCACGATAGACGACCTCCGGTTTGGGCTTTCGCGCCCGCCCGGGCAGGAGCTCGGCGGGCTGCAGATCCTGGTTGATGGCCTCCCACAACTTGAAATAACGGGGGTCTGGCCGGCCGGTGGTGTCCTGAACGGGTAGGCGCGGAATCTTAACGATCCCGCTCTCGATGGCGTCGACCAAGCCGAAGTCCGAGACGATCCACGGGAAGGGACGTCCTTCAGGATAGCCGCTGCCTTTGAGATAGAAGGGGGTCGCCGATAGATCCACGCACAGCGCGATGCCCGGCTGATCGCCCCCGGCGGCGTTCAAGCGATCGAGGCCGTCCACCCAGACAGTAGCCTCCTCGAGATCCTCGGTGTCGTCGAGTTCCCTCTTGCTGGTATGGGGGTTCGGCCGCCAGGCGTGATGGCCTTCGTCGTTCAACACCATAATCGGGCCGTGATCCATGGCATCGCCGAGAATGCGGGAGGCAAAGAGTTCTGGCGTCTCCGGCCCCTTGTTCACTACGGGATAACTTCTGTTGCCCTCCTTGTGCTCGGATTCCGGCGCAAAATCGTGCCAATTGGTGACGATTACCTTCCCCTGCTGCATAAGCGGCCGGTATTTCAAAGGAACGATGTCGAAGACACCGTAGTAGTTGTCCGGGATTTCTGGACGCAGGACCTGGAGGCGCTCGCGCACAGTGAGGTTTGGGCAGCACGCAAGCACCGTGCGGGGATAGTCGCGGCTTTCCGGGTTGGCGCCGCGATTACAGAATGTCCAGGCAATCAGCATCGACATGACGACGGTCTTGCCGGAGCCGTCGCCATCTTGCAGCCCAGCCGACGCAGGCTGTGAGGTGCTGCATTGGCGGGCTTGTCAATTAAGGTGGGGAAAAATTCGGCGTTCGGGACCAAGCCGAAATCGGTTCCGGGACGCTCGCTGCGAAGCAGGCGGGCCAGATCTTCATCCAACAGCTTCGGCCTGAACGGAAGGCGACGGGTGCGGCCGGAGAAGCGCATTTCCGCCAGGTAGATGACGGTCTCGACGGCCTCGCGCCGGCAGAAGAACAAGCGCCGGGGGCGGTCTTCGCGCGTCCAATGGCGCAGAGCTCGCGCGTGACGTTGCTCGCTCCGCGATAATCAGCCTCGCGCCAGCGCTTGACGTCTTCCCGCAGCAAGTTGACGAGGGGCAGATCGTCCCGCTCCTCCTCGGCAAACAGGCTGGCCTGGGCCGATCCGGTCTTTTTGGTGCGATACCAGTAGCTCGCCGGGCGGCGGTCGGGTTCCTTACGGGCTAGGCCGGTCTTCGTGTCGTAGAGCCAGTGGTGCGTCGGCGCACTATAGGGCGGGCAAATGACGGGCCGCTCGACCGGCTGGATCGGGATTTCGTTGGGAAGGTCGTGAGGCATGGTCAGCCCCCCACGGGGTGTAACCGCATGACCTCGTTGCCGCGCGGGTCGATGACCTTGACGGCAACACAGCGGTTCTCGCCGATCGGGAACCGCAAGGATTCGGTTCCGGACAGGGCGGCGAAGGCGCTCTCGTCGATGACGTTCTTGAGAGCCTGAGCGAGGGCGCTCCAGGCGTCCTTGACACCGGCTTGCCAAAGCGAAGTTCCGCAGCATATACGAGTCCATGTGACTAATTACTATGGCCGCACCGATCGGTAGGTGTCGAACGGCGATTCGGCGGTTTTCGGGCTTCCCTGCCGTTTCCCTGCCGCGCCTTCGATTCGGCCGGAGATTCGCGTCCAAGGCTTTGATCAGAAACGGCTTTTCGATTCTGGACGAGCTCGGGAAAAATTTTACCCTGAGTTTCCCTGAGCGGCAGGGAAGGGGAGGGGGGCGGCGTTAGCCTGCCCTCTTGCGTCCCTTCGGGATTGCGGCAGCCACCGGCTCGGCGATCTGATGGGTTGCTGATGCTTGCGGCCACCGCTTTGCGGAAGCCGAGCTTGCCTCCTTTACACAGCGTATAATGCGATTTTGTCAATATAAAAGCCCTGCCTTATATGCCGATTCAGCATGCCGAAAACGTGCGGCCGAGTTCCGCTGCCGTTCCGCTGCCGACCCCGCAAAACCGCACCCGATTTCCGCTGTAGCCCGGCTCGGCCAAATCGGGTTCAAAGGATTGATTTCAAGAAGATTCTTGACCCTGGTGGGGCTTAGTTTCAGGTGCAAAAACGGATTTTTCCGGTGTCGACAGGGGAATTGCGACGGGTTCGTCATCGTAGCGGCCCGGGGGGATGAAATGAGCGGATCCGGCCCGCCCGCGATCAACTCTCGTCCGGCGTCTAACCTTGCCTATCGGGTGTCAGGATCAGGGCGCTACCCTGCCGTTTTTCGTCCCTTCGGCGCCACGGCAGCCGCCGGCTCGGGGATCGCGGCCTCTTTCTTCTTGCGGCCCGCAAGCGACCGAAGCAGCAGTGCCGCCTCGCGGGGGTCGGGGACGGGTTCAAGCCGGTGGCAACGGCGGACTTTATCGTCCGAGAATGTCTCAGCGGAACATGCGGCCTTGCGGCGGCAGGCCGAGGAGCACCTGGCCGACGGTCTCGAAATGGATCGGGCGGCCCTGGCCTTGCTGGGTGCCGGCGTGGATGTCGCGCAGGCGGCGCTCGAACGGGTTCTCGTTGAAGACCGCTGTCGAGCCGGCCGCACCATAGACCGTGGCGACGACATCGCGCGCCTGGTGGATCGCCCAGGTCGTCGAAAGCCGCAGCCGGACGTGCTGGTCGTAAAGGAACTCGCCCTTGCGCTCGGCTTCGTCCCACATCTCGGCCAGGGTCTCGTGGATAAAGGCGCGCGAGGAGCGCAGCCGCGCCTCGCACTGCGCGACCTGCGACTGGATCACGTTGTTCTCGCGCAGGGTGCCGCGGGCGCCGCGCGGGATCTTGTCGCGCGCCAGCACGACAAAGGCGTCGAGCGCGCCGCGCGCGATGCCGAGCGAGACGTTGGAGAAGCTCGCGGCGTAGATCATGCCGCTCGTAAAGCGGTAGAGCAGACCGGGCTCGCGCCGCTCGGCCTCGTTGTCGCGCGATGCGGTGTATCTCTGCGGGACAAAGAGATCCTCGAGCCGATAGCTGTCGCTGCCGGTGCCGCGCAGCCCGATGACCTGCCAGTTGTCGATGATCTCGGCGCTCGACTTGGGAAACAGCACGGTGCGGACGAACGGCCGCCCGTTCGGGTTGAGGCGTGGCGTGCCGTCCGGCTCGAAGATCGGGACATGCGCGCCGAGCCAGGTGGCGTGCCGGCTGCCGGTGGCAAAGCCCCAGCGCCCGGTGACACGGACGCCGCCCTCGATGGCGACACCGCGCCCGGCACCCGGCAGCTCCGGCCCCCAGGCGAGGATGCCGCGCGGCGGCCCGAAGATCTCGCGCGCCACCGCCGGGTCGAGATAGGGGGCAGTCATCGAGCAGCCCGAATTCTGTCCGAGGCACCAGGCAGTGCTCGGGTCGGCCTTGCCGATCTCTTCGAGCACCCGGACATAGGTCAGGGGATCGAGCTCGGCGCCGCCCAGCGAGCGCGGCAACAGCATGCGAAAAAAGCCGCGCTCGACCAGCGCTTCCACCACTCTCTCCGGAAGCTCGCGACGCTCCTCGATCTCGTCCGAGGCGGCCGCCAGCATCGGCGCCAGCTCGCGCGCCCGTTCCAGGTAATCGATGCCGCGGGTCTCGGTGCGGCGCAGATCGAGTGAGGTCGACGACATTTTCTTCTCCCGCGTTACGGGCTCAAGATACATCGAGTGCGGTCTTTGCGGGATGATTTACACGGGACCGCTCACGACCCGATCGCGCGCCACCAGCGCCGGGTCAGCAGCAAGGCGAGCAGACCCTCGACGCCGGTCGTCACGATCGCCCACGGTGCGCCCAGGATGCCAGCGAGCCAGCCGAGATGGAGAAAGCCGATCATGCCGACCCCGATGCAGACGGAAAGCACGCCGAAGACGCGGCTGCGCATCTCGGGCGGTGCCGCCAGATAGACGAGTGTGGCTTGCATGATGCTGAAGCCGGCATTTGCCAAGCCCGTGGTCAGCAGCACAGAGCCCGCGAGCGGCGGATAACCGGCCAGTGCGAAGACCGGCAGCATCAAGAGATAGATCACGACCCCGCCGATATAGAGCCGCGCGAAATGGCGCGGCTTGGCACAGAGAGCGATGAGGATCGCGCCGCAGAAGGCGCCGACCCCGTCCATGCTGGCCAGCAGGCCGATGCCGGCGGGTCCGAGACCCAGATCATCCTGGCCGATCACCGGGATCATGCTGGTGAATGGCCAGCCAAAGGTGTTGTAGATCACGGTGATGACCATGGTTCCGCTCAACCGCGGGTCGCGGCGGACGACCATCAACCCCTCGATCATGCGCTCGAAGACGCCGGCGGCGGTCGATGGCGCGGCAGCGTTCCGGTGACGCACCCTCAGTGCCACCGCGAGCGCCACGAGGTAGCCGGCGACGCTGACCGTGAACGCACCGCCGATGCCGAGGGTCGCGAGCAGGATGCCGCCGACCGTTGGACCCAGCATCCGACTGGCGTTGTTGGCGCCGACATCGATCGACATCGCCGCACTCATCCGCTCGGGCCCGACGACCTCGCCGATCATCGTGCGGCGCACCGGGTTGTCGGTGGTCCAGGTGAGGCCGCTGATGAAGCTGGCAAGCGCCAGATGCCAGATTTCGAGGACGCCGGACCAGGCGAGGAGCGCAAGAACGATCGAGCACAGCAGCATGGAAAGCACGACGACAACGAGTGTCGTGCGCCGTTCGACGCGCTCCGCCGCGGCGCCGATCAGTGCGCCGAACAGCGCCATCGGCAGCATCCGCAGCATGGTCAATAGCGCGACGATGAACGGCGACCCGGTTCGCTGATAGGCGAACACAGCGACGGCCAGCATCTCGAGCCAGCGCACCGAGAAGACCATCAAACCGACCAACCAGAGCCGACGAAAATCCGGCTCGCCAAAGAGCCATCGTCGCGGCGCCGCCAAGGAGGCTGTCACCGTCACGGCTGATTGCCTGCCAATCTCGCAAGGAAAAGCCGCCGGGCCTGTCTCATTCCCCCGATGCCTCTTTTTTTGGCAGAGCCCGAAACCTACGGTATCGCGGGCCGTCTGGAAACCCGGCGGCCGCTGTGCGAAATTGAAGCATCGCGGGTTCGCCGATTTTACGGCAAGATCGGCGAATCGGCTGACCGACATCGATAGGGGACGGATCGGTCGGGGATGCGCGGCGTTCGCCGGAGCGATCCGATCGAATCGAAACGAGGGAGGCGCTGCATCTCGACGGAAGTTGAGCTAAAACTTGCGGCCCCGGCGGCCGACTTGCCTGAGCTGGAGCGCGCGCTTGTCGAAATGGCCCCCGGGTCCGTCAGCTCGCGGTCTCGGTTGGTCAGCACCTATTACGACACCCCCGACCTGGCGCTGAAGCGCCGAGGCGTGAGCCTTCGCGTTCGCGAGCAAGACGGCCGTTTCATTCAAACCGTCAAGACAGGAGATCCCACCCGCGGCGATGTGCTGACGCGCGGCGAGTGGGAGGACGAACTCGCCGAGAGCGGTCCCGACGCTCACGCAGCGCAGAGCGGCGATCATCTGCCGGAAGGGGTTGCCGGCGATCTGCAGCCGCTCTTCGCCACCGACGTCACGCGCACGATGGTTGCGATCGAGCCTGCTGCGGCAACGCGGATAGAGGCTGCGATCGACGAAGGTGAAATTCGCGCCGGCGCCGACGGCAATGAACCGATCAGCGAAATCGAGCTGGAACTCAAGAGCGGTGACGCCGCCGCTCTCTATGATGTCGCCCTACGATTGCTCGATGTGGCACCGATCCGCATCGAACCGCGCAGCAAGTCGGAGCGGGGCTACCGGCTCCGCGACGAGACGGAGGCGGCCCCGCCGGTCATTCACGCAGAACCGGTCGTTCTTGATCCGACGATGACCGTCGAAGCGGCCCTGCAGGAAATCGGCCGGACTTGCCTCGCCCATC
This sequence comes from Allostellaceae bacterium, assembly GCA_035272665.1. Lineage (GTDB taxonomy): Bacteria > Pseudomonadota > Alphaproteobacteria > ATCC43930 > CGMCC-115725 > AP-15. The sequence goes on along the minus strand of DATEQL010000114.1, from coordinate 3,901 downwards.
TGCTGCACAACGAGGCCGCGGCGCTCGCCAGAGTGCCCGAGGGCGTCCATCAGATGCGGGTTGCCGTGCGCCGTATCCGCTCGGCGATCTCCGCCTGCAAAGACCTGCTTCCTGCCGAGAACCGGCGGTGGATATCCCGCGAGCTGGCGTGGCTGGTGGATATCCTCGGCGCAGCGCGCAACCTCGACGTCTTCGCCAGCGACTTGCTGCAGCCCGCCCGAACGGCGCTGTCGCACGAAGCTGGCATCGCCGATCTTGCTACCGCGATCGACCGAGCGCGCCGGGTCGCCTACGACCGGGTCGAGCAGGCAATCCATTCGGAGCGGCATGCCGCAGGGCTGTTGCGACTCTCTCACTGGTTCGAAGCGCGCGCTTGGCGTGAAGGGCCGGGGTCCGGGCGATCAGCTCTGCTGACCTCGCCGATCGGCGAATTGGCCCCGCGGCTGCTCGATCGACGCTGGCGCGAGGTGCGCAAACGCAGCAAGGGGTTCGGCCGGATGACGGCGCGGCAGCGGCACAAGCTGCGCATCGCCGCCAAAAAATTACGCTACACGATCGAGCTTCTCGGAAGCCTGTTCGATCGCGATGATCTGCAGCGCTTTGTCAGGCGGCTGAAGCGTCTGCAGGATGACCTCGGATACGCCAACGACGTGCGCGTCGCGCATGACATCCTGCCCGAGCTGTCGGCGGGGGCCGAGCGTGGCTGTGTCGCCTGCGCTGGGGCGCGTTTGCTCAAGTGGCACCAGAAGGCGCTCGCGAAAGGACAGCGAAAGCTTCGCAAACGCCTGTGCCGACTGAACCGCGCCACGCCTTTTTGGCGTGAGCGGGAGCAGGCCGGATCCTGACGTGGACGGCGGCGAGGGGCGCGACCTCACGCAGATTGCGCGGCGCCAAGGAATGCGGGCGCTCGTCACGCGGCCTCGGGAGGAATCGGAAAGTCTGGCACGGGCGCTGGCGGCGCGCGGCGTCGATGCGGTCATCGAGCCCCTGTTGCAGATCCATTATCGCGCCGCCGAAACGCTCGACCTCGCGGCTGTGCAGGCGATCCTGTGCACCAGCGCCAACGCCGTGCGGGCGCTGGCACGGATGACCGATGAGCGGGGGCTGCCGCTCCTGGTGGTCGGCGACGCAACGGCGGAGCGGGCCCGCGCCGAAGGGTTCACCGCGGTGACCAGCGCCGGCGGCGCGGTCGCCGACCTCGTTCGCCTAACGGCAGCGCGCTTGCGGCCGCAAGACGGGCGGCTGCTGCACGCAGCCGGCAATGTCGTCGCCGGCGACCTCGTCGGCGCATTGGAGGCGCACGGCTTTATGATCGAGCGCAGCGTTCTGTACGAGGCCCGGCCGGTCGCAGCGCTGAGCGAGGCTGTGGTCCGCGCGCTGGGCTCCGGAATGATCGATCTCGCCTTATTCTTCTCGCCGCGCACTGCGGCGATTTTTGTCGAGCTTGCGGGCTTGGCCGGTGTTACCGCGTTCTGCCGGACGATCAGCGCCCTGTCGATCAGCGCGGGTGCCGACGCGGCTCTCGCCGGCTTGCAGTGGCGCGAACGGCAGGTCGCCGAGAGGCCGAATCAGCCAGGGTTGCTCGATCTGCTCGATCGCCTCCTGCCCGCGCGGCGATAGGGCTGAGCGTGACCGAAGAGCCCGTCCAGGAGCATCCGGAGGAGACCGGCGCAGCCCCTCCCGCGCCTGACCGGGCGATTCCCGAGAGCCCGCGCCCGTCGCGGCCGGTCGAGGCTTCTCGGCGAACGGTGTCGTGGCTGGCCGCCTTCCTCGTGCTGGTGATCGCCGGCGTCGTCCTGTCGCCATTCTGGGCGCCCGCTGTCGCACCGCTTTTTCCATGGGGTGGGAAGCCCGTGGCGCCGGCGGAGGACTACGCCGCGTTAGCCGCGCGGCTGGAGGCGATCGAGAAGCGTCCCGCCCCGCCGATCCCCGATGTCGGCGCGATCACATCGGCGCAGAGCGCGCTGGCGCGCCGGGTCGATCAGCTCGAGACCGCGCGGAACGCGGATCGCGAGAACGAAGCCGCCGTCGTGGCCACCAAGACCGGGCTGCAAAAGCTCGAGCAGCGGTTGGGCGCGATTGAAGCCCAATCGGCTTCACGCGCCGCCGCGGAGGCTGCCGAAATACAGAAGGTGCAAGAGGAGCTGACGCGGTTTGGTACGGCCACCACCGATATCGCCGATCGGCTGCCGACGCTAGAGCGTCAGGTGCATGCGCAAAGTGGTGGTGAGCGGAGCGAAGCAGCCCTGCTGGTGGTGCTGTTGCAGATGCGCGAGGCGGTCGAACAAGCGCGGCCCTTTGCGGCCGAGTTCACCGCTTTTACCGCACTCGCGCATGATCATCCCGACCTCGTCGCCGCGGCCGAGCCGCTAGCCGAGGCGGCCCGCAACGACGTGCCAGGTCGTGCCGCCCTCTCCACGCGCTTGGCCGAGCTTGCCGGCCATATCGCCACGGCGACGGCGCCTCCTCCGGAAACGGATTGGCGGACCGAGGCACTGGCCCGCCTGCGCGCCCTGGTGACGATTCGGCGGATCAACGGCGCGGCGCAAGACGCACCGGAGGCGGCGGTGAGCGCTGCCGAGCTCGCGCTCGGCCGCGGTGATCTCGGCAATGCCGTCGCAGCACTCGATCGGCTCAGCGGCGCCAACGCCGAGGCGGCCGCTCCGTGGTTGCAGATAGCGCGCCAACGTCTGGCGGTGGAGGCAGCGCTGGCGCACCTCCAAGAGCTGCTGGTGGCCCGCCTTGGCACGCCTCCGGAGGCACCGGGAAGCGCACCGGCCGAGGCGCCGGCGAAGCCGAGAACGCCGTCGTGATCCGCGCCATCATCGGCGCTGTCGTCCTTGGGCTGATCGTTGCCACGGCAGTTTTCTTCGCCGACCATCCCGGTCGAGTCGAGATCGTCTGGCAGAGCTGGCAGGTGGAGACCTCGGTTGCGGTGCTCATCGCCGCCGCGATCGTCGCGGCGCTGATCGTGGGGCTGTTGCTCCGGATCCTGTCACTGATCGTCGACAGCCCGCGCAGGTTCCTACGCGCGCGGCGCGAGCGGCGGCGCCGGGCCGGCTATCGGGCGCTTGCCCAAGGCATGGTCGCGGTCGCCGCCGGAGAGCCGCAAGAGGCGCGACGGCATGCTAAGAGGGCTGATCTACTGCTCGCCGACCCGCCCTTGACCCTGCTGCTTTCTGCTCAGTCGGCCCAGCTCGACGGCGACGAGGGAGCAGCGAAAAAATTCTTCACGGCGATGCTCGATCGGCCTGAGACCGAGTTTCTCGGCCTACGCGGCCTGTTGAACCAGACGCTGCAGTCGGGCGATCGCGGCGCCGCGCTGCACCTCGCCGAGCGCGCCATGGGATTGCGTCCGGGGACGCGGTGGGTGGTTCTCACCCGCCTGGATCTCGAGGCGCGCGAGGGTCGCTGGGAGGCGGCGCGCGAAACCCTCGTGCAGGCGGCCCGGCGGCGGCTGATCCCGCCTAAGCAGGCACGCCACCACCGCGGCGTGATCCTCTACGAACTGAGCGTCGCCGCCCTTGCTGGCGGCGATCGGCGTCGTGCAATAGCCTTGGCGGCCGAAGCCCAGGCGCTGACCGACGACCTTGCCACGCCGGCTGCGCATCATGCGCGATTGTTGCTCGGGGAGCGGCGGATCCGACGCGCTGCGAAGGCTGTCGAACGCGCCTGGCGTACCGCTCCCCATCCCGATCTCGCACGGGTTTATGCTGCGATCCACGAAGGCGAACTGCCGCTCGCCCGGGTCAAATCCTTCGCGCGGCTCGCCGCCCAAAACCCGGCGGCGCGCGAAAGCAGCCTTATGCTGGCCGAAGCGGCGCTTGATGCCCAGCTCTGGGGCGAGGCCCGCCGTCATCTCAAAGACGCGGAGACCGCCGGCGTAACTCCGCGCCTGTGC
>DATEQL010000113.1:0-3081 GCA_035272665.1 Allostellaceae bacterium | reverse complement strand
GGCAACGCCGGCGCGCGACAAGATCGAACGGATTTATCGCCTGCGCGCCGGACTGCTTAACATGCGCCATGCCGTCGCGCCGATGATCGAGATCTGCAACCAACTGCGACGGCACGACTTTCCTGGCAGAAGCGCGGCGATTAAACCTTATCTTCGCGATGTTAACGATCACGTGCTGCTGGTAGACGAAGCAATCGTTGATCTGCGCGAGCGCCTGACGGCCGCCTTCGAGACGAGCCTTCTACTTTCGGCTGCCCGACAAAATGATATTGTCAAGAAACTCGGCAGCTGGGCCGCGATCCTCGCCGTGCCGACGGCGATCGCCGGTATTTACGGTATGAACTTCAAAAACATGCCGGAGCTGGAGTGGTCTTTCGGTTATCCCGCGTCATTGTTGTTGATGCTGGCGATCTGCGGTACCCTTTACTACTGCTTTCGAAGGGCCGCCTGGCTCTAACCTCTCGTGGGCTGAGCATGACCGACGACAAAAAATCGTCCGTTACCTCCCCGGCGTTGGCCTGGCGCCGAGTTGCGCTGGTCGCATTGTGGGCTCTTATCCCCACATTTGGGCAATTGTCTTCAGCCGCTGCCGCGGCGCAGGTGACGTTACAGGTCGGCGCGTCCCAGGGGTTGCCGGGGCTCCACCACACTGCGTTGTCGCGTTTCATCGCGGCGCACATGGCGGAGGCCGGGCTCGCCAACTGGCGATTCGAGCCTGCGGCGGGCGACGCCATCGCGGCTGATCGGGTCGAGTGGACATTCAGATGGAACCCATATGCGGGGGGCGAAGTGCGCAATTTTGCGCGGACGTTGACTGATGAGCGGAGGTTCGGCGTACACCGTCCGGTTACGATCGAGGCGCGGCTGTACCTTAACGGGGAATATCAAACACTCGTTGAAAAACAAGCGATCATCCAAGGGGGAGGCGACGATCCTGATCTCGCCGCGGCAGTCGAGAACGTCACGCAAAACCTACTGGGTCCTAGCGGAGCCTATCGCGCCATCGACATGGGCCAACATCAAGGTCGCCAAGAAAGATAGCTGCCTACTTGTCAATCTCCTGCCAAAGGTAAGGTTTCCGGTGTAAGTGTCGTGCGAGGTGGCATCCCCGCACTGGTTATCCTCGCTCTCTTCCTATTCGGACCGGCCAGCGGGCTCGCCCTGGCTCAGGATGGGCTTTTCGAGCAGGATAAGCTCACCGGCGACTGGGGCGGGATGCGTAAAACATTGAAAGACGCCGGCGTCGACCTCGAGGTCAATGATACTTCGGAGACCCTCTCTAACCCTGCCGGTGGCATAAGGCAGGCAACAATCTACCAGGGGCTGCTCGCGACGACTCTCACCTTAGACCTCGAAAAGCTGGCGAATTGGTCGGGCGCAAGTCTTTACGCCGAGGGATACCAGATCAGCGGCCGGGGCTTGTCGCGGACTGCGGTCGGAAACCTGTTAACGGTCAGCGGCATTGAGGCGCTAGCTTCGACGCGCCTCGTCGATCTATGGCTTCAGCAGGAGTTCCTCGACCGCCAGGCGTCGCTCCGCGTCGGCCAAATCGCTCTCGACGACGAATTCTACATCAGTCAATACTCGGCAAACTTCATCAACTCGACTTTCGGCTGCCCCGACATCCTGTCGACCGACCTGCCGAGCGGCGGGCCGTGCTATCCGTTTGCGGCGCCGGGTGTACGCCTGAGGGCCGCGCCGACGACCAGTCTGACTTTGTCTACTGCGGTCTTCAACGGAAATCCGGCACCCCCTGGACCCGGAGATCCGCAGGTTCGCAATTCGAGCGGTACCAACTTTCTGATCGGCGAGGGTGGCGTGTTCGCGATCGCGGAAATTGCCTTTTCGTTTGATGCGCAACCCGATTTACCTAATCCGCTGAGCGATGTGAAGCTCGGCGGCTGGTACCATTCGGCCGATTTTCCCGACCTGCGCCATGATACCCTGGGACGTTCATTAGCGGATCCGACTAGCAACGGCGTTGCGGCGGCGCATCGCGGCGATTTCGGTCCCTATCTGATCCTCGACAAGATGCTGTGGCAGCCCCCCGACGCGCCGACCCGAGGTCTCGCCGGGTTTCTGCGCGTCGGTGGTGCTCCGGGCGATCGTAATCTGTTGAGCCTCGAGGTGGATGCCGGCATGACCTATAAGGGTTTGTTGCCCAACCGCGATCTCGACCTGATGGGTGTCGCGGCGAGCTATGGCCGGATTGGCTCTGCTGCCCGCGGCCTCGCCGGCGATGCGGTTCTGTTCACCGGCATCGAGCAGCCGGTACGCGATTACGAGACCGTGCTCGAAATAACCTACCAGTTGCAAATTGCGCCATGGTGGGTTCTGCAGCCTGATCTGCAGTTGATCTTTCATCCGGGCGGTCACATTGCAGCGCCCATCACGACGCCCCCGGGTCAGCCAATTCCCAATGCCTTGGTCCTGGGCCTCCGATCCGCTATCACCTTTTGAGTTACTGCCGGCCCGGAAGCGTCCGATGACGGAGAGCGAGTACATCCTTGTGCTCCGCAAGGGAGCCGACGTCCTGGAACGGGTGGCGCGGAGCGAACCCGTCTATTCGCCCGGATCTCCGTGAGACGAACCTGAACGGTGCGAACCTCCACGGTGCTTTTCTGAGCGGTGCGGATCTCGGCAAAGCGAACCTCAAACGGGCGAACCTCAGCAACGCAATACTCGGCGGTGCCGATCTCAGCGACGCGGATCTCAGCGGCGCAAACCTCAGTCGAGCGAATCTCGGCAGCGCTGTCCTCAATGGAGCGAATGTAAGCAGGGCAAACCTCAGTGAGGCAAATCTCGGCGCAGCCGATCTGAGCGGAACCAACCTCAGTTTGGCGAACTTTAGCGGGGCGACCCTTTCCGGAGCCGATCTCAGCAGGGCAAGCCTCACTGGAGCGCTCCTCAGAGGGGCTAATCTCGACGGAGCGACACTTGCCTCGGCAAACCTGAGCGGCGCGAACCTCGCCGGCACTTATATGAGCGGCGCAGCCGCGCATGGGGCAAACCTCCGCGGCGCCGACCTTAGCAAGGCAAATTTGATCGGGGCGAACTTCAACGGAGCGAATCTTAGCCTCG
>DATEQL010000112.1:0-7787 GCA_035272665.1 Allostellaceae bacterium | reverse complement strand
GCGGCTCGGCATCGCCACCGGGCTCGCCGTGGTCGGCGATCTGATCGGCGAGGGTGCCGCACAGGAGCGCGGCGTCGTCGGCGAGACGCCGAACCTCGCCGCCCGGCTGCAGGGTTTGGCCGCGCCGAACACGCTGATCATCGGCGAAGCGACGCGCCGGCAGGTCGGCGGGCTGTTCGACCTCGCCGATCTCGGACCGCAAGCTCTTACCGGCTTTGCCGAGCCGCAACCGGCATGGCGGGTCATTGGCGAGAGCGGGATGTTGAGCCGGTTTGAGGCGTTGCGCTCAGGGGCGACGCCGCTGGTCGGGCGTGACGAGGAAGTCGAGCTGCTCATTCGCCGCTGGCAGCAGGCGAAGAGCGGCGAAGGACGGGTGGTGCTGATTTCCGGCGAGCCCGGCATCGGCAAGTCGCGGCTCACCGCGGCACTTTCCGAGCACATCGGAAGCGAGCCCCACACCCGCCTTCGTTATTTCTGCTCGCCGCATCATCAGGACAGCGCGCTCTATCCGTTCATCGCGCGGCTCGAACGCGCCGCCGGGTTCGCCCGCGACGACACGGTCGAAGAGAAGCTCGGCAAATTGCGGGCGCTGCTCGCGCCGGGGACGCAGGATGACGACGATATCGCGCTGTTGAGCGAGCTGCTGTCGTTGCCGAGTTCCGCCGCGGACCTCAACCTCAGCCCGCAGCGCAAACGCGAGAAGCTGTTCGAGGCGGTGCTCAATCAGCTCGAAGCCGTGGTGCGGCGCCGGCCGGTGCTGATGGTGTTCGAGGATGCGCACTGGATCGACCCGACCTCGCGCGAATTGCTGGACCTGACCGTCGACCGGGTGCGCCGGCTGCCGGTGCTTCTCGCGATCACCTTTCGCCCGGAGTTCCAGCCACCCTGGGGCGGCCGCTCGCACGTCACGAGTTTGGCGCTCAATCGGCTCGGCGAACGCGACGGCGAGGCGCTGGTGCAAACTCTCGCCGGCAATGCCGCGCTCGCCCCCGAGATCGTCGCCGAGATCGTCGAGCGCACGGACGGAGTGCCGCTCTTTGTCGAGGAGCTGACCAAGGCGGTACTGGAGAGCGCCGCGCAGGGCGACCGGGTTGCCGCAGTGCTGGGAACGGCATCGCTTGCCGCGCTGTCGGTGCCGGCAACCTTGCACGCCTCGCTGATGGCGCGGCTCGACCGGCTCGGGCCGATGCCCAAGGAGATCGCGCAGATCGGCGCTGTGCTCGGCCGCGAGTTTGCCTATGAACTGATCGAGCCGGTGGCGCAGCGTCATGAGCGGGAATTGCAGGCCGCATTGGATCGTCTCGGCGAGGCCGGGCTCCTATTCTGCCGCGGTACCGCTCCGCACGCCTCCTACCTGTTCAAGCACGCGCTGGTGCAGGACGCTGCCTACTCGACCCTGTTGCGCGGGCGGCGCCAGGAATTGCACGCGCGCGTTGGCGCCGTGCTGGAGCGGCATTTCGCCGATCTCGTCGAGCGCCAGCCTGAGTTGCTCGCCCATCACCTGACGGCGGCCGGCGCCACCGAACGCGCGGTCGAGCAATGGCTGAAGGCCGGGCAACATGCCGCGGCGCAATTCACTTATCTCGAAGCGATCGCCCACTTCGAGCGGGGTCTCGGCCTGCTGCATTCGCTGCCGGAGAGCCCGGCCCGGAACAGCCGCGAAATCGAGCTGCAACTGGCATTGGGGCTCTGCCTGTTGACCGCCAGAGGCGCCGTCGCAGCGAAGCCGCCCTATATGCGGGCGCACGAGCTTGCCGAGAGAGGCGGCGCGCCGCAGCAACGGTTTGAGGCGCTCTACGGGGTTTGGCAGTCAACGATGTCGTCGGGTGGAATAGCCGCCGCCAGCCCGCTCTCCGAGAGCTTGCTGCGGATGGCCGAGCGGGAGGGAGATGATGGATTGCGGCTCCAGGCGCATCACAGTGCCTGGACGACCTGGGTGCTTGCCGGGGATCCGGCAAAAGCTCGCGCGCACGCCGACGCCGGGCGCCTCCTCTACGATCCGGAGAAGCATGCGTCGCATCGTCTTATCTATGGCGGACATGATCCCGGCGTCTGCGCCCGATACGCGGGCGCACAGGTCGAATGGTTGCTGGGATATCCCGAGAAGGCGCTTGCAAGCATCACCGATGCTTTGGCGCTGGCCGAGCGGATCGCCCATCCGTTCACGCTGAGTCTTGTTTTCATTACTTCGTCGGTGGTTTACCTCAATCGCCATGAGCCGGAGCGAGCCCTGCGCCAGCTCGAAGCCGCCGAGCTACTGGCTGCGGAACAACGGCTCTCGTTGATCTTCGAACCTGGCATATTGCGCGGCGTGGCATTGGTCGGACAAGGTGCCGTCGACGAAGCCATTGCCCGCATTCGCGAGGGCATTACGAAATGGACCCGGCTCGGACTCACTTCCCATTTGCCTTTTGGTTTGGCGTCCCTGGCCGAGGCTTTGGCGCGCCGCGGCGATCGGGCGGCGGCACTGGCCGCATTGCGGGAGGGATTGGAAACAGCGGACGCCACCGGCGAGCATGTGTGGGATGCGGAACTGCACCGCCTTACCGGGACCGTCCTGGTCGCGGAAAACAAGCTCGACGAGGGCCAGACCTCCTTGCAGCAAGCGATCCACATCGCCCGAGCCCAGCAAGCGAAATCGCTGGAATTGCGCGCCGCCCGCGATCTCGCCCGGCTGTGGGGCGAACAGGGCCGGCGCGCCGAGGCGCGTGATCTGCTCGCGCCGGTCTACGGCTGGTTCACCGAGGGCTTCGACACCGCCGATCTGAAAGAGGCAAAGGCGCTGCTCGACGAATTGACGTGATCCTGTCGTAAGCATGGCCGGCGGTATGGCGCGAACGACCGCTTTCTGGCCGGTCCGACCATCCGCTGGCGCGGCACGAATGTCTCTTGAGGGTCGTATGCGGTCCTTCGGACCTCGCGGCCTAGCCCGGTCTCCAGTCTGAATCGAACTTTCGGTTCTGTTGCTACCGGACTCCCCAGTACAGCGATCACCAGACCGGGCATGGCCGCGCGTTCTTCGAGAGAGCATGCGGCCTGTCGCTCGAGAATTCCACCGACCAGCGATCAGTAGCCTTGCTTGCCGATCCCTTTCGTGTCGCTCTCGATTTTCCCACCACCAAAAATAAAGGTGCGTATCGTCATGCGCTCGCCCTCGGACCAGATGCTTTTACTCTCTTCCTCCTCAGCAGACACATTCGCCGACAGCGGCAGCTTACGCGGGATACTGCCGGGACATTCGCCAGTACCGCCGGAGCCCGCCGGCGAAAGAGCCATACGCGTGCGCGCATCGGACGTCCCCTCGCGATAGGGAACATCTTTCAGGTACGCCACACCTTTTACGCAGTATTCCAGCACGCCGTTCACGTATACAGCCAAGGTTGCAGACGCCTCTTCCGCGCGAGCCGCCCCATTCGCGCTGACGATCAGAGCCGCGGCCCCGGCCAATAAAATAATTCGTATGCCGTTTTTCATCGGCGGCCCTTCGCCGCCTTAAGCAGGGTCCGCACCACAGCCCTGGCACTTCTTGACCAGCCTGATGATTTCTTCCCGAACATTGCAGCGCTCTCTGAATTAACCATATCCGCCTTTTGACACCGGCCTCGTCCTGGCGCAGAACCATAATATGACTGACGACACCGCCGTACTTCAAATCATTGCCGAAATCGCCAAGCACGGCGGCGCAACGGGAGTGTCTTTCCACCAAAGACCCAACGTCGCTGCACGCTATCCGACCGAAGCGATCCTCACCGTGGTGCGCATGCTTGCCGAAGAAGCCGACGCCGCCAATGATTCCGCCATGGCCGCCGGGCTTCGGGCGATGCTTAAGGAAGTCGACCCCAATTTACCAATCGAGATCGAATTTGCGGGCACCGGACCGCTCGACTGCATCACCGAACGCACCGACGAGCACGGCTATTGGTGGCGCTACCAGCATTCCAACGACGAACCGCGCGACACGCTGACCGCGGCCATCACGATCGCCGGCGAGGTTGCTGCCAATGAAGCCCGCAAGAGCGGCAAGACCTACGTCGTGGCGTCAACCCCGATGCCTGCGCCGGCGGTCTATGTGTTCGCCTGCGATCATCCCGACGCCTCCAAGTCCGGCATCAGCATCATGTATCAACTGACACCCGGCGGCCAATCCATCCGCCGTTCGGCGACGAGGCATTGATTGTCCATGGACCTCGATAATCTTCCCGACGAATGGTGGTGGTACGTCGCCAATGACAATCGCTCACGGCCGACGCTGCTCACTGCGCTCCGGCCACCCTCGTACAGATTCCGCTGGACCCGCATGCGCACGCGCCACCAAACGCAGCAGAATATCGAAGCCATTTTAAACGGCGTTCACCACACCACGCATCATTACGCATGCCGGCGAACGAACCGGCGATTTACAGAGCCTGAATTCAGCCGCTGCGATTGATCCCTGCGCGCCACTCCGCCTGAGCGAGGCGCTGTTCCAATACATCTATTCTCTGCCTGAGGCGTGTAAACGCAATATAGAGATGGCACCCCTGTGCAAAGTTGAGGTGACACTCCCTCGGGTTTTGGGGTCCTGGGAGTTGCACCATGGCGGTGGTGTCGATGAGCAAGCAGGAGTTCAGCCGGCTTGAGGTTCTGTTGCAGGTTCAATCGGGTCGTCTGCGTGTTGCCGACGCGTGTGAACTGATCGGCTTGCACCGGCGTCAGGTATTTCGCCTGCTGCGCGGCGCCGCGGCGTCCCGCCACGAGATCCTGGTCGGACCGGGTGAAGGTGTATTGCCGCGCCAGTCCGTCGGGGTCGTCCGGGATGCCGAAAAACAGCCGTCGTTCTTCGTCCGTGAGCAGCGGTCGGCGCGCCATGATAGGTCCTCTCTTGCCCGAAAATGTCTATCAGGATTGTGGACACCACAGGTTTAAGGGACGTATTTTGTGGACGGAAATAGCCGCGGTCGGGAGCCACATCCGCGGCCCGTCCACAGAACGGTCGTTTGCCAGACGCCATGGGCGCCATTCTCGGCTATGCGCGGGTGTCGACTAGCGATCAGGACGTCGCCGGCCAGACCATGCGGCTGACCGAGGCCGGTGCCATCAAGGTTTTCGGCGATCTCCGTTCCGGCAGGACGATGGAGCGGCCGGGCCTGGAAGCCTTGCTCGCGTATGCCCGCGAAGGAGACACGCTCGCGGTCGTGCGCCTTGATCGTCTCGGCCGCTCACTCGGCGAGTTGCTCACGACTGTCGCCATGCTCAAGGGGCGCGGCATTGCCCTGCTAAGCCTGGAGGAAAGGATCGACACGAACTCGGCCGCCGGCGAGCTGGTTTTTCATGTCTTCGGAGCGGTCGCGCATTTCGAGCGGCGCCTGATCGCCGAGCGGACCAAGGATGGAATTGCCGCCGCCCGTACGAAGGGCAAGCATCCGGGACGCCGACCCCTCGATGCTGACAAGATCGCCGCCGCGCTCAGCCTGGTGAAAGCAGGTCTGTCACCGACCGCGGCCGCAAAACAGCTCGGGCTCGGACGATCGACCGTCTACCGCGAGGTCAATCGGGCCGGTATTGAACGCCACCTTGCCGGGGCCAGGTCAGTAGAAACGGCTGTCGGATTTGCTTCGGGAGAACTCGGTGCTTGATCATGTAACCATCGGCGTCAGCGATCTTGAGCGATCAAAGGCTTTCTATGACAAAGCCCTGAAAGCGATCGGCATCGAACGTCTGTATTCAGAAGGCGCAGAATTTTTCGGATACGGAGCCCATAAGAAGGCCTTCTTCTGGATCGGTCCGAAACCGTCGGCCATTACTGGTGTCCACGCGGCTTTTGCGGTTCCGGATCGCGCTGCCGTCGACCGCTTTTACGCAGCGGCTGTCGGCGCGGGCGGGCACGACAACGGCAAGCCAGGGCTTCGGCCCAACTATCATCCGTACTACTACGGGGCATTTGTCCTCGATCCGGACGGCCACAACATTGAGGCCGTTTGCCGCCATCCCGCGTGATCGGGCAGTTCGCAACATGAGCTCGGTGAACGTCATATTCTCCAAGCGTTCGACCCTAGCGTTGTTTAGATAACAACCGAAGCTACGGCCTCTTATTGGGACACAGATATCCGACACCTTGAACGAATCATAAACGTGCCAAGCTATGGGGAATCCACTGTGCCTCTGAGGGCTGCCCTCCCCAACGCCGTCATCTGACACCGCCGGAAGGTGGATCACGCCCTCAGCGGTTGTCATGGTCGTGACCGCGGTTGCGGTCGTCAATCGGGATGATGGGGTAATTATCGCCATCGTTGAGGTACTTCGGAGCCGGCGATTGGTTGTCGTCGCGGTCGCTGTCAGGCGCCGCTGCGGGTGCGGTCGACCTTGCCGAACCGCAGTCACTCACTCGGGGCCGTGTGAGCGCCTTTCTCAGCCACAGAACGTTTCATAAACAGTACCACGAACGCGACCACAAACGTCAACACGGCGATCATCCAAAAGACATCGAAATACGCCAGTGCCGATGCTTGCTGCTGGCGCACATTTTCGAGTTGCTGCCAAGCCAGTTGCTGCAACGCGACTGGATCGGCGGTTTGCTGTAGGAAGAGTGAATGAGTCTGCGTGAGGAAGGCTTTGGCGGCCGCGTTGAAGGGATCGAGATATTCGCCAAGGCGCAGCACGTGGAATTGGTCGCGCCGCTCTTGGAAGGTCTGACCCAACGATATCCCGACGCTGCCTCCCTCGTTGCGCAGAAGACTAAATAAGCCGATGGCAGCACCACGCAACGCCATTGGCGTATAGAGGTAAGCCGCTACATTTGCGGGTGCAAAACATACCGACAATCCCAAAACCAAGACCACGCGAGGCCAAATGGCTTGCCCTGGGCTGATGTCCAGGTTCAGTTGGGACATCCAATAATTTCCGGCGGTCATGAGCAGCAGGCCCGCGCCGATCAGCCAGCGAGCATCCATTCTCCGGCCGATCAGGCGCCCGACAATCGGCATCGCTATCACCGCAAAGACGCCGCTCGGCGACATGACCAGTCCGGTGCTCAGTGCATCGTAACCAAACAGGGATTGCAGCAGACCGAGCAACGACTTGGTGGCCGCAAAGAGCGCAAGGTAAGCGCAAAAGATAATGATGCAGCAGGCCGCGAAGTTGCGTTCGCCCAGCGCTCGGAAATTGACCACGGGGTTGCGGTGACGCAGCTCCCAAAAGACCAGCCCAACCAATCCTACCGCGGCCAAAATGGCCAGCGTCTGGACGCGCCAGAACGGATCGCCCAGCCAGTCCCATTCCTGGCCTTTGCTCAGCATCACTTCCCAGCACACCATCACGATGACCAGCAGCGAAAAACCGATCGAATCAAAGTGGAATGGCTGCTTCCGCAACTCCGCACGCTGGGCGACGAGATAGTCTGGGTCGCGAAGCAGGGCATAACATCCGGCGAATGCCAGGAGGCCGATCGGCACGTTGATCAAAAAGACCCAGCGCCACGAGTAGGAGTCCGTTATCCAACCGCCCAGCGTCGGACCGACGATCGGCGCAATCAAGACCGCGAAGCCGAACATGGTCATCGCCACGCCCTGCTTTTCGGTCGGGAAGGCGTCGAGCAACACCCCCTGACTACTCGGTTGCAGGCCGCCGCCCGCCAGGCCCTGGATCACGCGAAACAGGATGAGCTGACCGAGACTCCCGGCGAATCCGCACGCCAGCGAGCTCAGGGTGAATATCGCGATCGACGCGAGGAAGTAGTTGCGGCGACCGAGATGCGCGCTCAACCAACCCGTAATCGGCAGGATGACGGCATTGGCGGCAAGGTAACTGGT
>DATEQL010000111.1:0-9044 GCA_035272665.1 Allostellaceae bacterium | reverse complement strand
GCAGGCCGTGGCTATGAGCGTGGTACAACGCGTCGAGAATTTCGCCGTAAATGTCGAGTTGTGTCTGGTCGACCGCACCGTTGCCGACGCGGACGGGGCGCGACCCCTCATATCCGGGCAACCACGGGATCTCCCACTCCGTAAGCCGCCGCTCGCCGCCGAGCCCGTACATGATCTGCAGCTGATCGGGGCTGCCCGCAACCGCGCGAAACAGCCAGTCGCGCCATGTCCGCGCTTCGTCGTAATACCCCGCATGCATCAGCGCCAGCAGGGTAAAGGTGGCGTCACGCAACCAGCAATACCGGTAATCCCAGTTGCGCACGCCGCCGAGTTGCTCCGGCAGCGAGGTCGTCACCGCGGCGACAATGCCGCCGGTCTGCGCGTAGGTGAGCCCCTTCAAGACGACGAGAGAACGCTTGACCGCCTCGGTCCACGGACCGGCGGACGCACAGCGATCGGACCACCGGCGCCAGAATGTTTCGGTGTCGCGCAACGCGCGCTCCGGATCCACCGGCGGCGGCAGCGGCTGATGGGAAGGTCCATAGCTCAGAACGAACGGAATCGTCTCGCCGGCGCCGACGGCGAACTCGCCGACCGTCCTGAGGTCCTCGCCGCGCAGCGGCGCCGGCGTGCGCAGCACCACCCTCTCGGGCCCGCCGATGGCGGACACGCCGCCCTCGGGCAAGCGTTCGACCCACGGCACCACGGCGCCGTAGTCGAAACGCAGGATGAATTCGGTGCGCATCGCGACACGCCCACGCAGCCCCCGGACGAGGCGCACAAGGTGGGGAAGCCGGCGGCGCGGCCGCATGAAATCGACGAGCTCGACCGCGCCGTCCCCGGTCTCGAACATCGTTGTCAGGATCAGCGAGCCGTCCACGTAGCGGCGCTCGACACGGCTGGCCGGCTCGACCGGTGCGATTAGCCAGCGGCCGTGCTCTGGCTCTCCCAGAAGTGCTGCAAAGCACGCCGCGGAGTCGAACCGCGGCAGGCAAAGCCAGTCGATGGAGCCGTTGCGCCCGATCAAAGCGGCTGAGCCGCAATCACCGATCAGCGCATAGTCTTCGATCGGCTGGCTCGATGCCACTCTAGACCCCTGCAAGCCCCTTCCCCAGCCTTGAGACGGCGACGCCGATGATCATGCCACCGGCGCCTGGATTTTGTCACCGCTCTCGCTCTGGCCCAAACTTAACACCGGTAGCGAGACCGTCAGCCTCGATCGATCAGCTGCTGCCAAGGCCAATCACGTACCATGGGGCCGCTTTAGCACCTGACTTAGAATGACGTGTGTAATATCAGCGTTTTACTCGTCACCCCCGCGAAAGCGGGGGTCCAGAGATGCTATGGGGCGAGCGGCGAGGACAAGGCATCATCGTCGCTGGAAACAACCGACGGGGTACCCCATGCCGCGGCCGAATGACCTGAGCAGATCGCTCGCCGCTCTCGACGAGGATAGCACGTTGATCGCAGTCATCGAGATGAGCCAGTCGAGCTGGCTCGTTGCCGGCATTGTGCCAGGAATCGAGCGGCACCCGGCAAAGAAGCTCGAACCGAGCGAAGCGGGACTGCTGCGACTGCTGCATCGCTGGCGCGAGGAGGCCGAGAAGGCCGGCCACACCATCAACCGGATAGCGGTCGCCTTCGAAGCCGGCCGCGACGGTTTCTGGCTGGCCCGTTGGTTGCGGGCGCACGGCATCGAAGCCTATGTCATCCACCCGAACAGCATCGCCGTCCTCGCGCGAACATCGCCGGGCGAAGACCGATCGGCTCGACACGGCGCTGCTGAAGCGGGGGTTTCTCGGCTGGCTGCGCTGCGAGCGGGAACACTGCAGCATGGCGGCGATTCCGAGCCTGGTAGAGGAGGACGCCAAGCGGCCGAGCCGTGAGCGCGAGAACCTTGTCGGCGAACGCACGCGGATCAGCAACCGGATCAAGAGCACGCTTGCGCGCCTCGGCATACGCGACTTCAAGCCGACCCTGCGCACGGCCGCGCAGCGGCTCGAGCAGCTGCGCACGCCGGAGGGAGAGGCGGTGCCGCCCAACACATTGGCCGAGCTGCGGCGCGAGATGGCACGATTGAGCCTGCTCTCCGAGCAGATCCGGGAGATCGAGACCGCCCGCCTGCAACGGCTGGAACAGCGACCGAATAGTGGCGCCCATCCGATGGTCCGATTGCTGGCGCAGGTTCGCGGTCTTGGCATCGAGACCGCAGACATGCTCGCCCACGAGGCGTTCTCGCGCAGCTTGCGCGACCGCCGGGCGGTGGCGCGTTATGGCGGCCTGTCCGGCTCGCCGGACGAGAGTGGGGCGCGCCGACGGGAGAAAGGACTGGCCAGGGCAGGCAATGCCCGGGTGCGGCGCGGCATGATCCAGTTGGCCTGGCGCTTTCTGATGTTCCAGAAGGACGGCGCGCTGGCGCAATGGTACCGGGCGCGCACCGCCGAGGCCCGCGGCGCCACCCACAAAACACTGATTGTCGCGTTGGCGCGCAAGCTGCTCATCGCATTGTGGCAACTGGTGACGACCGGCGAAGTACCGCACGGCGTCGTGTTGCGTCCGGCGCTGTGAGCACCCGGTGAACATGAGGCTATCACAGGGCATTGGGCGCGCCGCCGCGACATTCGCGGTCGGGCCCCGATAACGATCCGAGGTGGCGGTGACCCGAGGCAGGCATGGCTTCCACGCCGTCTCAGAGAATGGGCCCGCCGCCCGGAACTTTGCCGCCGATGCGCATGGCTGCATCATGGTCCGGGTCCGCACCAGACCCCCCGAATACAAGAGTGTAGGCGCGATGTTCCGCGCCCATTGGCGAGTTCCCCTCGGATCATCCTCGGAAACGTGATGGTCACGATTGACAATAGAAGCTCGGCATGCCCCGCCATCGCATTGGTCCTATCCCGATGAGCCCAGCGGAGCGCCAAGCCCGGCGCCGCGCCAAGCTCCGCCGGCACACACCCCGGGGCCGCCCACAACAGCGACCCGGCGCATCGCCCCGCGGCCAAAACGATGGGCCGCGGCGGTGACTGCCCTGGTCAATCTGCAAGAAGAATACCGCACTTGGCTGGACAACCTACCGCCGAACCTCGAAAGCTCGACGCTGGCAGACAAGCTGCAGACCATCGTCGAATTCGACCTCGAAGCGCTGCAAGAAGTCGACCCGCCGCGCGGCTACGGTCGCGACTGATCCAACGATGGCCCTTGACAGCCAAAGCCCCATACAAGCCTGCCCCCTGGCATGAACAGGGAATGACTGCTGGCGCCCTGGGGTCCTGGATTCCCGCTTTCGCCGGAATGACGAATAACCTGCATCCCGGAAAACCGAAATCGTTCACCAAGAATATGAAGCGCTCAAGATTCTTGATCAAAGATACCCAGGGATGACCCTGAGACCTAGAGTGGTTCCCTCTGTGCGATCGCAAGACAATGGCGCGATATTCGCGTCGTTGTGGAATTCCGATGCAGTTGCTGACGGTGGCGGTTCTGAGGGAGAGTCAGATTTTGAAAAGTTCGCCTATGAAATTGCAAACGCGGAATTTGTTCGGCCTTTATTCGTTTTGCGACGAGGCACCTTGGAGGGTTGTTCCCTCTGCCTTACTCCGCACCTCATGCAAGGTGGGGTTCTCGGATCGGTGGAGCAGACCGCTGTAAAGAGTTCGCCGGGGAAAGTTTCGATCTTGTGATATCGAAAACGTCAACGGAACGAAGCGTTTTTTGGCTGTGCTTTTGCGTAGCGGCGCGGCCTCGGGGGAGTGAGGAGACTGAGATGCGCAACCCGATCACTGCCAAGATCACAAGTCTGTGCCTCGTGCTATTGCTTACACTTGGCATCTCCGCCAAATCGGCCGCAACGCTCCCGGGCCCGGAGGACAATGTGCGTAGCCTCTATGCGACATTGCTCGCCACCATGAAGGACGGGCGGACTCTCGGGCAGAGCGGACGCTATGGGCGGCTGGCTCCCGTTGTCGACAGGGTTTTCGACGTCTCGTCCATGACCCGACTCGCGGTAGGTCCGTATTGGGCGACCCTCTCTCCGGCTCAGCAGCAGCAACTGGTCGACGCGTTCCGGCACTACGTCACGGCGACCTACGCCGACCGTTTCGACAGCTATTCGGGGCAGCAGCTGCAGGTCACCGGGGAACGCCCCTACAACGCGGATATCATTGTCCAAACCAAGATTGTCAAATCGGACGGTGATACAACCACGCTCGATTATCTGCTGCGCCAGAACCAGGGCTCGTGGCAGATCTCCGACGTCTACCTTGACGGCACAATCAGCCAGGTGGCGATACAGCGCTCGGAGTTCCACTCGATCCTCCGGCGCGACGGGGTCGACGGCCTGGTCATGGCGTTGAACCGCAAGGTCGACTTGCTGGGCCGGGGCGTGGCCAAAGCGTCGTAGCCCGTTCCGGCGTCCGTCCAGAACTCCTACAATCTACGAGACCGCTCGTCCGACGCCCTGATCGATGTCTGCGCCGGCGCCGGGATGGCCTTTATTCCCTGGTATCCGCTCGCTGCAGGTCGGCTCGCCGAGCCCGGTTCGCCGCTCGCCGGTATTGCGCAAGCTCACCAAGCGACGCCGGGCCAGATCGCGCTGGCCTGGCTGCTGCAGCGCTCGCCTGCGGTGCTGCCGATTCCGGGGACCTCGTCGATCGCCCATTTCGAGGAGAACCTCCGGGCGGCCTCGATGCGCCTGAGCACTGAGGAGTTCCGGACCCTCGCCGCTCGCTAATCCGAGCTTCCTTCGATCCCTTCCGTCTCGATATTTACCGGCTTCCTGGACCCTGTCGGCACGGGCTGCGCCTGGCTGATCGCCTTTGGCGGCGCGTCGGTTACCGGCGATCCGAGCAACGGGTCGAGTTGCGGCTCGATCGCCTTGAGCAGTTGGACGGCGATGGCGCTCGTGAAATGGTAATTCCCGGCGATCGCACCGGGGACATAGGCGGTGATCGTGCCAAAGAAGCGATCGCCCAGAAAGAACACGAACGTCGCGGTGCGATCGACCACCCGTTGCGAAATCAAGCGTCCGCCCGCACCGAAGCGATCGAAGCGGTTGTCGCCAGTGCCGGTCTTGCCGCCAACCGGCAATAGGCTTCCGTCCGGGGCGTGGTAGGCACCCCGTAACCGTGTGGCGGTGCCGTCCGCGACGACGCCCAATAGTGCCCGGCGCACCGTCTCGGCGACCGCGGGAGAAAGGACCCGCTGCGGTTCGGGCTTGATCGCCATATCGGTCTGGTAAGGAGTGCCGGCGGCAAAATCCAAACGCTGGAGATCGACCGTCGGCAGCCGCACCCCGTCATTGAGGATGATCCCCATCAGATCGGCGAGCGCATCGGGCCGGTCGCCGGAGCTGCCGATTGCGCTGCCGTAGGATGGCACGAGGTGGCCGAACGGGTAGCCCTGCCGCTGCCAGTCTTGCAGGATCCGATCAAACGCGTCCTGTTCCAGCAGGATACGGATCCGGAGGTCCTGCTTGTGCGTGCTGTGGCCCTTGAAGAGCCAGCCATAGACCTCCTGACGCACCTCCTCGCTCGCCTTCGTCACCTCGGCGCGCGACGCGCGGGGGTGATCTCGCAGGTAGGTTACGAACCACAGTTCGAGCGGGTGGATGCCAGGCAGGTAACCACGGTCCTCGAGCGAGAACCGCTCGACATCGTATTCTCGATAAAGATCCCAAAGATCGTCGTCGCTGACCGAATCGCGCGGCAGGTAGCGCGCGAGGAAGGCCCCGAGCGCGGCTCTGTCGGCCTCCGGCCGGAGCGAGCGGAAGACCACGGCAAGGCGCCGGGCGATCGGCCGCGTGCGATGGGCCAGCTTCTCCAGGGATTGGTCGGGTGAGAGGCCTCGGTATTCGCGATAGAAATGATCGAGGTACTTCCGGCTATCCTGGTCAACAAAGCGCCGCAGATAGACCTCTCGGCCTGCGTCGTCGCGATCGGCGACCAACAGCTTCTGGCCATCACTCTGCGCGATGTAATATCGCGTGATGTCGCGCATTACTCTGATAAAGACGTTGTTGATCGAGTGGGAGAAGGCCTCCTCCACGCTGGCGGACGAGGAGTTTTCCCATTTCTCGAAATTGGCGAAGGCCTGCATGCCGCCACCGGTAAAGAAGGCCTCGGGGCTGCCCGAATAATGGAGTTGCATGGCCGCGTCGAGCATTGGCTGCAGGTCGCGGTTGGTGCTCTTGGCCAGATAATTCGTCCCCCATTTGGTCAGCGGATCCTGTGCCGTTGCCGCTGTCGCCACCAAGTCGCGGCGGGGCAGCTGTTCCAACCGGCGATGCAACTCCTCGACGATGTCGAGATAGGTGATCAAGGTCCGCAGCTTGGCGGTCGACCCGAGCTGTAGTTTTGCTCCCGAGTTGATGTCGAGGGGTTCGTTCAGGCTGTCCGCGTGGACCCTCAGGTAATTGCGGTCGGCGCCGCGCTCATAGAGGACGACGCTCCAGGTCAGGCGAGCCGGGTTCTCCCCGCCGAGCAGGTCGTGTCCGACCAGGCCGAGCGATCTGACGTAGGCGGGATCACCAAGCCGGGTCAGCACGTCGGTGACGCGCTTTTGCGCCGGCGTGTCGATGGTCGCATAGCCCGTCAGATCGAGCCGGTCGAGGGCGTAAAGGTCCGGAAGGTGGAGCAACGATACGAGCTTGGCGCGTATTCGATCAGTCGCCTTGTTCCCGACAAATGACATCGCCGCCGGCGGCGGGATGTCCGTCCGGAAACGCAGCTCGGCGTGAAGGGCCGCGGCGCGCAACCCGGCATCGATGACCCCGGCGGTCGCCAACAGCCGAAGGTAATTGTCGGTCAGCGCCGCGAGTGCGGCGTGGTGTTCGACCAGATAGTAGGCGGGCCGGCGGCCGGCGAGGAGCAGGCTGAGGACCTGCCGATAGACCTCGGCTTTGCGCGCGAGCTCGGCCTTTGTCGTGGCGGGCGCGGTCAGCACCCGGTTCGCCTCGGCCAAGTCGGTGCCGTACCAGAGCCACAAAGCCTCCGGGACTCCGACAATCTCGCCATAGCGAGGCCGCGAGGCGAAAGGCTCGGAATCGAGATAGGTGGTGACGATCCCGCGGCTGGGTTCTGTCGTATCCTGGCCATCCCGGTAGGCCCGCGCCGATGCGGTCACCATTTGGCGCAGCTTCTCCCCGGCTTGCGGCGTGCGGCCACCCGGTGAATGGCGAAACTTCTCGATCTGTGTGGCGAGCGTACTCGCCCCGCCCTCCCTGAATCGTCGATCCAGCAAGCCGGCGACCCGTCCCGCCGCGGCGAGCATGAACCGGCTCCACTCGACCGCCGGATTGTGGCGGGGATTTTGCAGGTCGAGGAGGTCGTGATCCTCGACGAACAGCAGGCTGTTCACGACGAGCGGCGGGATCGAGCCGAAGTCGGCGTAAGTCCGTTCGGGATAGCTCGCCCGGTAAAGCGGGTTCCCGTCGCGGTCGAACAGGCTGAGACCGGCGCGCGACTTTTCTCCGTAAATCGCATAACCGCCCTGGTCGACAAATCGGGCGAGCTCGTCCGACCATTCCGCCTGGCGATCGACAGCGAAACGATGTGCGCTCAGCGAGGCGATAAAAACCGGCAGCCCGGCATAACCCAGACGCTCATCATAGGGTCCCCATTTCGGGAAGCGGATTGTACCGTTCGGGCCCGGCCGGACCGTGAAGCTCATGTCCCGCGTCAGGCTCGAAAAGACGTGCGACTGCAGATAGGAGGTGCGCGCCTCGGTGGCGAGCCCCCAGACCAGCAGCGCCAGCACCGCAAAGACCGCCGCCCAGCGGAACACCCGCACCAGGAAGCCGAAGAAGCGGGTGCTCCAGCCCCGCAGCACCGGAACGGCGAGTGCCGCGCCCCTACGAAGGACCCGCCCAACAGCGCAACAGAGGCGGATGCCGCAACCCAGCAGAAGGGGAGCAGCAATCAGGATCGCCCGGCGGAGCGCCCGCACGACCAGGCGCAAAAGGCGTCCGTACCGCTGCGGACCCGGCCACTCGGGTCCAACCACCAACTCGACCATGGAGCTCCCTCGTCGTTTCCCACTTGGCGGCTGACAAACGCCGAAAGCGCCCTAAGCGATCCGTGTGCGGGTCGTTCGCGCGCTAGGGTTCGCGAGCTCTTCTATTCGCCTCAGGCCGGGCTATCGGAATACGCAACCTCGACCTCGGCATGCGGGGTGGCGATTCCTCGCAATTCCCCTGTCGGCAGCGGAAAATTGCGTTTTCACCGCCGAGAATTGCCTGGTCAGGGTCAAGAAACCATTTGCAATCAATCCGTTGAACCCGATTTAGCCGAGTCGGCCGACAGCGGAAATTTAGGGTGTCGGAACGGGGTCGGCAGCGGATCGGCAGCGGAACTCAGCCGCACCCTCCACCATTCCTGAAATCGGCATAAAGCCACTCTTTTATATTGACAAATTAGCATTTCTAGTGTAGATAACAGGCACGCTCGGCGCCGCGAGCGGGCGCGGCCGGCTCGGAGCAATCAGCCGCCGCCGATCTTGGGGATCAGGTAGATCTCGCTCGCGATCGGCACGAGGTAGGCGTCCGGGTAGACCTCGCCGTCGATCGCCGCGCGCAGCCGTGGGGCGACATCGGAAGTTCGCGCTTGCGCACGCTGATCGCGTCGTTGATGGCATTGGCGACAGCCGCCATCGGCCGCACGATTGGCACCTCGCCGATGCCGCGGGCGCCAAACGGATGGCGCGGGCGCCAAACGGATGGCGCGGGTTCGCATTCTCGACCATGACGGCATCGGTCATCGGCGCCTCCGGTGCCACCGGCAAGCCGTAGTCGAGAAAGCCCGGATCTTCGAGCCGTCGGTGTCGAGCCCATCGACTTAATCTCCCGCGACGGTCATTTCTTGCTCTCCTTGAGAGCCGCATCGAGCTGACTGCGCAGCCGTTCCAGCTCAGCGGTACGAGCCAGCAAAAAACGCAGATCGATGCGGCGGTTGAGACCGTAGTCGGCCTCGGTACTGCCTTGCGCCTGCGGCAGCGGCCGTCGATCACCAAAGCCCGAAACACCGAGCAGCGGATAGCTGCCGTCGGCGCTC
>DATEQL010000110.1:0-8319 GCA_035272665.1 Allostellaceae bacterium | reverse complement strand
GCGACGAGCGCGCCGAGCAACGACTCCATGAAGATGTCGATCATCGACCAGCGCCCGACGAAGCGCACGATGTGATAGAGCCGCACACGGTCGCGCAGCCATCCCGTGCGGCCGGTCTGGATCGTCACCAGCATCAGCGAGAGCCCGACGAGCTTCAGCACCGGCACCGCAATGCTCGCGAAAAATACGAGTAGGGCGAGCGGGTACTGGCCGGCCTTCACCAGCTCCTCGACGCCGCCGAGAATCGTGCTCGGCTGGCCGGCGCCGAGCTGCACGACCGAGAGCACCGGATAATAGTTTGCCGGAATGTAAAAAATCGCGGCGGCGATGACCAATGCCCAAGTGCGCGTAACGCTGTTGGGCTTGCGCTCATGGAGCGCGCTTTCGCAGCGCGGGCAGCGCGGATCCCACGGCTCGGGCACGCTGACCAGACCGCAAGTCTCGCAGCCCACTGCATCTGCCGGGTCATGCGGTCCGCCGGGCAGGTCACTCCGGTCCAGCCGCTCCCACACTGCCTCGCGGTCAAGTGCGGAATCCATCCACACGAGAACAATGGTCAGGGCCAGTAGCGCGTAGACACCGGCCATCAGCCCGATAGTCACCAGATCCCCGAGCTTCACATAGGCGACGAACACGCCGAAAACGAAGACCTCGATCATCGACCACGGGCGCAGTCGCTCGGCGAGCGCGAAGACGCGGCGCAGATGGCGTGGCGGCCTCCTTTCGTGCAATCTGATCAGCACATAGAGCGTACCGACCAGCCTGCCCAGCGGCGCCAATACGGTGACGAACACGACTACCGCTCCGAGCGGGGCCATGTTCTGCCGAACCAGCTCTTGCGGCCCCGAGAACAGGTTGGCCGCCCGCTTGATGCCGGCCGTTTCGACGCTCATCAAAGTCGTCGTGCACATGACGACGAGCAATACGAACGCCGCCGCGGCGAGGGCGATGATGTGGTCGATGCGATGCGAGCTGGTGCGCCGCAAGATCGTCGGGCACCGTACGCAATGCGCGGTAATACCCGGCATCAGGGCCGGGACCGTGTGCAACAGCCCGCAGCCCGGACATTCGCGCAGCTGGGGCTGGGTCGTGGCCCGATCGGCGGATGACCGCATCAGCGGCCCGTGAGGAGCATCGACGCGAGCCCGTCCGCCAACTGGCCGACGGCCGTGCTGATCGCTGTAACCTCGCCCGGAATACCCGGTGCCGGCGGCGGCACGGTGAAACGAAAGCTGCGCAGCAGCGGCGCGCCGCGGCCTTTGAAGCTGACGCTAGTCTGTGCCTGCAGGAGAAGGTTGCCCGTCGCGTCCTCGTCGAGCCGCTGCACATTGAGCTCGATCGTCGCGTCCGGCGAGGCCGTCACCGCGCCGCTCTCGCCGATGACCGTGCTCTGCGGCAGCCGCTGGCCCAGCTCCTCGACCAGAACCCGGCTCAGCATCGCGCCGAGCGGCTCGCCCCACCAGTCGTTCTCCATCACGTCGAGCCGGTAATTCTCGGACGAGCGCACAATTTGCGAACGCTCTAGGTAGCGCGCGATCGAGATCTGCTGCAATGCGACGACCTTGGGTCCGCCGCTTTGGGGTGTGCCCGTTGCGGGCGCGATCGTGTAGAGCACCGGACTGGGTGACGAGCACGCGGCGAGCACCGCCAACGAACCGGCGGCGACCAGCGGCGCGATCCTCATTCCAGCGGCCCCTCAGGCCGGCCCTTGACCAGCGCCTCGGGATGCCGCGCCAACAAATCGGCCAGCGCTCGCATCGACCGTACCGCGTCGGCGGTCTGCGCCATCAGCCGGTCGAGATCGCGGTTGAACTTGGTGTTGTCGCCATAGCCGCTGTCGAGCGACAGGACGAGCTTATTCGCGCTGGTCAAGGTCTTCTCCAGATCGGCTGTAAGCTGCGGCAATTGTTTGGTATCGAGGCGCTGCATCATGGCTTGGGCCGATGCGATCATCGCCGAGAGATCGGTCAGCGCCTTTTTCAACTGTGGCCCCTGGGTTGCGTCGTTGACCGACTTCAGAATCCCGCCGAGGCTCTTGCCGATCTGGTCGAACGGAATTGTGCTGACCTTGTTGAGCAGATCGTTCGCAGAGGATGCGAGGCCGGCGAAGCCGCCGCCCTCGGTCGTCGGCAGCACGAAGTCCCGGCCCTCCTTTGTGACCGGCGCCTCCGGTGCGTCCGAAACGAAGTCGAGCGCCACGCTCTGCTGGCCGGTGACTAGGCTGGCACTCTGCAAGCTCGCCCGCAGACCTTTTTTCAGGACCGCTTCCACCGCCACTTCGTCCGTGTCGAAGATACGCTGGCCGAGGCCAATGATCCGTTGGGGCTCGACTTCATAGCGGACCGGCGCAACGACTATGTCCTTGTCGGCATCGTAGGCGAGCCGAACGTCGGTCACGCGGCCGATCACGAGGCCGTGCATCGTGACCTCCGAGCCGCGTGCCAGCCCGCTGACCGAGCCGGGAAAGTAGGAGACCAGCGGGATCTTGCGCGTATAGGAGGCGGCTTCTGCCCTCTGCTGGTCTCGAAACAGCGGAAAGACGTGGTTCTCGAGGCTGACCTGGGTAGGCTTCTCTGTCGTCGGCGTCTCGAAGGCGATACCGCCGAGCAATAGCGCCTTGAGCGACTCCATCTGCACATCAATTCCCGCTCCGGCCAGCTGGACCGAGACCCCCGAGGCGTTCCAGAAGCGGGTCTCGTCGTGCACATAGCTGTCGTAGGGCGCGCGGACAAAGGCGCGGATCGTGACATACTCGGCCATGTCGGCGATGTCCCACCCGAGCACTTCGCCGACGCTCAGATCCCGGAAAAACACCGGCGAGCCGACCGAGATCGATCCGAGCCGTTCAGCCTTCAGTAGAAAGGTATGCCCGGGAATGTTCTCTTGCAGGATCGGCGGATCCTCCTGTCCGACAAATTTCCGTTGCGCCTTGGCCCCGGCCTCCCCCGGCATCATGCCGATGTAGCTTCCCGATAGCAGTGTCTCGAGGCCTGAGATGTTGCCGGCGAAGAGGCGGGGCTTGACCACCCAGAAGATCGTGTGATCGGTCAACAGCGGCGTGGCCTCGTGGGTGGTGGCGACGGTCACGACGACATGCGTGTGATCGGGAGCAAGCTCGAGGCTCTTGACGGTGCCGAAGACGATGTCCTTGAATTTGAGCTGCGATTGGCCGGCCTGCAGCCCCTCGCCAGTGTCAAAGGAGATCCTGATTGTCGGCCCTTGCTTCGACCATGTGTCCCAGGCGAGCCAGCCGCCGATCGCCACCGCGACCAGCGGGATCACCCAGATGACTGATATGCGCCTCGAACGCCGCGTCGTGGCGCGCGGAACGGCCGCCCGCTGCTCGGCGACATCACTCATTCGCTAACTCCCCTCGGTGTATCGGGCCGGCTCATTCCCGGCCGCAATGTCGCGCCGGCCGCTGTCCGGGTCAACCCAAGCTCAGCGTTCCTGCCGAGGCAGATAGCTCGCTCCTGGCGCGTCCGACTATGCATTTTTGGCAGAAACCCAGCCTGATTCGCTTCACGGCATGCCCGAAACCGACGTTACCGTCATTCCCGCGGAAGGCGGGAATCCATTGGTCTCAATGGGTTAATGGACTCCGGCTCTCCGCTTCGCTGTGGCCGGAGTGACGATTTTTCCGGCGGAAGCAGATGTTTCCCGGTCTGTTAGGATAACCTCTCGCGCAATCGGATCGCTCGCATCGCTGCGATCTCCAACCTGACACGTGCCGACATGATGCCCTGGGTCGCCGACTGGGCTTGGAGCCTGCCGTTGATCTTGCTGACAGTGGTCATTCATGTGTTCGGGCTCGGGGTCATCAACGAGCGGGTTGTCCGAGTGCTGAGCCGCTCGATGGACCGCCGCAGACTGATACCCCTGTTCGCGCTGGTGATGGGGATCGCGGTTCTGTTGGTGACCGCGCTGCACACGATCGAGGGCGCGGCTTGGGCCGCGGCCTACCTCTTTCTCGGCGCCGTACCCGATGGCAAATCGGCGATGCTCTATTCATTGAATGCCATGACCACATACGGCCACGAGAGTGTTTCGCTCGAGCCGCACTGGCAATTGATGGGCGCCCTGGAGGCGCTCAACGGCATGTTGCTGTTCGGGCTGACGACCGCCTTTCTGTTCGCGATGATCCAGGAGGTCCGGCCGCGGGTTCAGAGGGCGGGCCGTCGAGGCCGCTGAGCTTTTGCCTACCGGCCGAGCTGGGCGAGGGCCGCGCGGAGCGGGGCACTCGATACCTGGAGCAGCCCCTCGAACGACCGATCGAGCTCCAGGATCAGAAATATCGCGGCGGAAACCGACAACGCGCAGACGCAAAGGACGACGATCACGGTTGCGTTTCGCGGCGCGAAGAGCCCGAAGCTGGCAAAGATGATGCAGAGCCAAAACACCAGCACCACCAGAAACGGTACCGGGATCGATGCGCCCAGGTGCTCGAACAGCAGCAGGCGCGTTCGCCCCACATCGGCGGCCAATGTCATGGCCTGGCTCTGCATCGAGCGCTGTAGGTCGCTCTGCGGCGACAACGCCTCGATTTTGTCGTAGAGGGCTTCGACGGGAGACGCCGCCGGATCAATCGTTAGCCGCTTGGCGCCTTCGGCCGGCCAAAACCGCTCGATCGTGGCGGCCACCGAGCGCTGCAGCAAAGACCGCGCCTCCTTCGTCTCCGGCCCGTAGCGAGCCAATGCGCGGTCGAGCAGGATCATATCGGCGGAGACCTGGACCAGTTGGTTACTCCGCGTGTCGAAAGCGGTCTTGGCCGAGGCGATCAAGAGGCTGAGGACAAGTGCCGACATCGTCGCGATCAGCGCGATCCCGAGCTTGACGACATCCTTCGAATCGCTGCTCAAATGCTCCTCGGGCAACGCGCTGTGTACAAACATGGCAAGCAGCGCGCTGCCGAAGACCAGCGCGAACACGATCCAGCCGATCGCCATCGGGCTCACGATTCAGCCTCCGGCAGCGGCGCCCCAGCGTGCGGACCGTCCCCGTCAGAATTTGAAAGTGGCCGCGAGGATCGGTCCTTTCATGTGGACGTTGTAGCCCAGATTGAAGCCGCCGCTCGCTGTATAATCAAAGTTGAGGCTGCGGTAACCGAGGTGAAGGTTGATCCACGGGGTCGGCGTGTAGTCGATTGTGCCGATCAGCTGCCAATCGCTATGCGCGCCGAGGCCAAAGCCGCCGACATCGCCATAGCCGGTCAGGCCGAACCCGCTGGGAAGGAACCCGCTGGGAAGGTCGATATGGTAGCGTCCGCCGATCAGCGGATCGCCCCAGGTGGCCATTCGGTTGGCGCTCGCCCCGGGAAGCGTCCCGGGGTTCAAGGTCAGGTTCGCGGTAAATGCCCAGGCGCGGAAACCGACGCCCAAATCGGCGTACTGGGTCGGCTGCTCGAGGGCGCGGTAGAGCAACAGCGCGGTCCCGGTATTGGCTATCAGCTCTGCGTGACCACCGCTAAAGGCGATGTCCCGCGTCGTGACTCCGGTGCCGACCGGCACGTGAAGGCCATCGCCGAGGAGGCCGAAGGGCCCGTCGCGGATCTCGATCGACCCCATGAACGGGACCGCGCTCAGATGAGACAAGAGATCAATGGCGCTGACATCGGAGTTGACCGTTGGCGCTCGCTCCAACGGAGTCTGGATTGTCGTATTGATGCCGGCAAGCCAGAGATAGGGAGTGACGAGGATCTGCATCCCGCCCGGGAGGGTCGCATCCTGCGCGCTGGCCGCCCGTGCCCCCGCACCGATCAGCGCCAACGCGACGACGAGGCTCGCCAGTGCTGAGCGGGCAATTGTCATTCCCGCGAAAGCCCATGTGAAAACATCGGGTCGAAGCCTCGATCCCCAAGCATTCACTCGTCGTCCCGGCGAAGGCCGGGGCCCATTTCTCCGCCACTCGAGACGCTTGAAGCAATGACGTCGTTTGAGGTTGGTGCCACCGCTCGATGGACCCCGGCTTTCGCCGGGGTGACGAAAGACGAGGCGGCAGCAGCAACCCATTGCGAACACGCGTACCATTTTCGCTCTAACACTCACTGCTTTAGCCAGGCCTGGAACATTGCTTCCTTGCAGGGCTCGGAGAGCTCGGGGAGGTGCTCCTTCATGCAGGCCTTGATCCGGCCTTGGCCGGGCGGGACCTGGCTGCAGAAATGCGCGATATCGGGTTTGCATGCGCCCAGCACTGCTCTTGCCGCCGGGCTCACCTTCTGCGCCATTGCGCCCGATGTGGAAAGCAGTAAAATGGCACCGATAATGACGAACTTCTTCTTCAGCATGGTCTGTCCCCTGTTTGCTTGACCTCAGAGTCGATCGACGCTCAAGGCGAGAAGCGTAGTACACCGGGGCGTATCATTTGGCAACGCTTGCCGGTCGGCTCAGAAGCTCAGCGGAGTTCGCGCGTCCCTGCTCCAAAATCTCAGTACGGAGGGGGATAGGGATAATAGGGCGGCGGGTACCGTAGGGTCGGAATAGTAGGGCGCCGCGGCTGCAGCGCCGTACCAGTACGCGCGACGGACCGTGCGGCGCGCGACACCGGCGTAGGACAGCGGGGTGAACGGCAACCTGCCGCCCTATCTCTGACCTTGGCCGGCGAGACGATCCGCCAGCTCGTTCGCAAACGCCCGAGCCTGCCCGAGGTAGTCCGGCTTGAGGCCGGCCGGGGGGATCGTGACCCCGAGGTAGCGCGCGCGGTTTTCTCCCTTGCCGAGGTAGCTGAGCAGCGATAGCAGCGATCGGACTTGGCCGCCGGCGAAGGTGAAATGAATGCCGTCGAGGTATTCGCCGCCCTGTTTGGTTCCGAGCTTCCTCACGGTCTTCAGGTTGTTGCGCCAATAGCGCCGGCAGACCACGAAGGCAGCGAAGCGCTTCCGATCGAGAAGCCGCCCTGCCAGATCGGACTTCATGAACGAGCGGACCGGCATGCAGGTCGTCAGCCACCAGGTCGGCGAGCCAATGCAGACGAGGTCGTACTCGCCTTCTCGTGCCTCGTCCGGGACGCGAATCTGCCCGCTCGCTCGGCGGAGCTGCGCCGGGAGCATCCCGAAGATGTCGAGGTAAGCATGCCGGAGGGGAAACGGCGAGAACCGGTCCGAATAGCGCGGATCCGTGAACTCGATTCGAGCCTGTCGAACCTCGCAGCCTCGCTCACGCAACACCTCGGCTATGGCCTCGACCACTCTAAAGGTCTGCTGGGTGTACGTGTAGTAGACGAGCAGAACCCGAGGTCTCGTCGCAGCCATGGCCGCTCCCGCGGAGTATAGATCTCATGCGCAAAAGTACCGTCCAAGAGCTTTCTGCGCCACGGGGCCGCAGTCGGCTGGTCGGGCGGTGGGCCCACTCGTGGGTACCCGCCGACCAACGCACTACTATGGCTACTTGCGGACGGCCGCGGCCCCATTCGGTCCGACGCACCCCGCTCGGTAGACCCCGTTGGCGCAGGTGACTGCAGGTTTAGCGTGGGTCGCCGTGGTCGGCTTCTTGACGACTGCCGTCCCATTGGGTCCGGTGCATCCCGCTCGATAGACCCCGTTGACGCAAGAAGCGGCGTGGGTCTGTTGGGTGAGAGCGAGCGTGCCGAGCGCAACCACGATGGCGAGTACAACGTGTTTCATCTCATGCTCCATTTCGAATGACCTCCGGGCAACTCAGGTTTGGTCGTCCCACAGATGCGGGCTGCAGCGCTCTGGCAGAAGACTTTCAGAGCGATTCCAGTGAACCTGATTGATCGACTGGACGATACAGCGCGATACCCTACCATAACCTCATTGATTTAGATCAACTCGGGTAGGAACGCCCGCGAGGTTGGCGAGTTCACCCCGAATGAGCAAGTCGGCTTTACGGTTCAGCGCCACGATCAGCTGGTCGGCGGCAGACGGTGCCGTGACTCGGCTATGCTTCGGCGATTTCTGGTTCCAAGCTGAGGGCGAAGGCAACCACCTCGCCGCGCTCGGGTTCGGGCACTTTGAACGTGTCGAGAGTGAGAGATAAGCAGCGCATGAACGCCGCATAGTCGGCCTTGCTGATGCCCATGCCCGCGTGTGCCAACTTCATGTCGCGTCCCAGATAGATCGTCGGCCCTCCGGCGGCTGCGGCGATAAAATCTATCGCCAGTTGGCGTTCGCGGTTGTTCGTATCGACACTGCGGGGGCTGGTCCAAAACCGGCCGAGCAGAGAATCCTCGCGAAGCCTGGGAAGCAAATCGTCAACAACGGCGGCGATTGCGTCGTACCCGCCCAATCGCGTGTAGAGAGATGCCGTTTTCTCTGGCATAGGGAGCCCCTCCTGTCCGTATTGTTACGCAACCGGCTGCAAA
>DATEQL010000109.1:0-3195 GCA_035272665.1 Allostellaceae bacterium | reverse complement strand
GACAACATCCACATGCTGCAAGGCGGCGGCGTTGGCGGATTTATCCTGAATATCATTCCGACGACGTCGTTTGACGCGCTGGCGCGCAACGACGTGCTGCAGGTCCTGTGCTTTGCCGTGCTCTTCGGCGTCAGCCTCGCGCTGGTGGGCGATGTTGCCAAGCCGGTTACGACGATGATTGAGACGGTCTCCACCGTCCTGTTCAAGATGATGGGCCTGATCGTCAGGCTGGCGCCACTCGGCGTGCTCGGCGCGGTCGGTTACACCGTAGGGAAGTACGGGGTCGGGTCGCTGAGGCAGCTTATTTCGCTGGTCGCGCTCTACTACGCGTCCGTCGCGTTTTTCGTGCTGGTTGTGCTCGGGACGATCATGAGGGTGGCCGGGCTGAATATCTTCAAATTCCTGGCGTACCTTCGCGAAGAGCTGACCATCGTGCTCGGCACCGCGTCTTCCGACGCAGTATTGCCTCAGATCATGCATAAGCTCGAGCGGATGGGGATAGACAAGTCGGTGGTTGGGCTGGTCATTCCGACCGGCTACTCGTTCAACCTCGATGCCTTCTCGATCTATTTGACCCTGGCGGTCGTATTCCTTGCCCAGGCGACGAACACGCCGCTGTCGATTGGCGACCTATTGCTCGTTTTGGCAGTCTCGCTCGTCACCTCGAAGGGTGCGCACGGCGTGCCCGGGTCGGCCATTGTCATCCTTGCGGCGACGCTCAACGCCGTGCCGAGCATCCCCGCGATCGGGTTGGTACTGGTCCTTTCGGTCGACTGGTTTATCGGCATGGTGCGTGCGCTCGGCAACTTGATCGGCAACTGCGTCGCCACAGTCGTTGTCGCCGCCTGGGAAAAGGAGATCAATCTGCCGCTGGCCGAGTCTGTGCTCGATAGCGATGTCGTTGTCGAGGCAACGCCCGCTTGACGCGCTTGGTCGGCACATTGAGATCTGGGCTCGGGATCAGCGGAGGGAACGGATATGAGGGGCATTTTGGTTGGCGTTCCGGCGCTGATGCTAGCCGTGGCGGTGTTGCCGGTTGGTGATCGCGGAGCGCACGCCGCCGACAGCATTCTCACCGATGTGCTGCACCGCGGGACGGTGCGCATTGCGATCACCACCGGCGCCCCGCCGACCCGGTTCGAAGACGAGAACGGCACCCTGCAAGGCTACGACATCGACATTGCCACCTTGTTGGCAAAGCAGCTCGCCGTCACCATCGAGTACATCAAGACCGACACCGCCGGCCGCGTCGCCATGCTACAGACCAAAAAGGCGGACATCACGATCGCATCCTTTACGCCGAACCTCGAGCGGCTGAAGTCGGTCGGCTTTACCGACCCGTATCTGACCGACGTGCTGACGCTGATGAGCCGTACCGACCGCAAGGATCTCGGCTCGCTCGCCGATTTCAACAGGTCGGAAGTCAAGATCGCGATCGCACGCGGCTCGACCGCGGCGAAGGCCATAGCAACGTACGCACCAAAAGCAACGATTGTCGAGTTTTCGGGCAATGCGGATACGATCGCCGCGCTCGACGCCGGCCAAGTTGACGCCATGTGCAGCGGAGATGCACTGGTCAATTGGACGTCCAAGAACAGCGGCGGCAAGTACCACAACGCGGCCTCTCTGGGGCCGCCGGAAGACGATGCGATCGGCTTCCCGCAGGGCGATTTCGTGTGGTGGCTGTGGTTGAACCGCTTCGTCCGCGAGATCAATGAGGACGGCACCAACTATACACTCTGGATCAAGTGGTTCGGCGATTCGCCGATGCCGTTTTTTGTCAAGCCGCCGCCGAAGAGTTCTTGAGCCAAAGAGGCAGGATTGCCCCTTACCCTGCCACTCGCCCGGGTTTGCTCGCTTCCTCGTAAGCGGTGCGTGGGCCGCGGCGAGGGGCAGGCCGGGCTCTCGCCGTACTGATCGGGTTACGGCACCGTGGGGCTCTCCGATCTCAATCTGCGGGTGCTGATCCCCTATTTGCCGGTGCTCGGTTGGGGCGCACTGCGAACCTTGGAGGTCAGCGCCCTCGCCATCGCCCTGAGCTTCCCGCTCGGCCTGGTCGGCGCCTTGATGCGGCTTTCAGACAACCGCTTCGCGCGCAGCATCGCCATCGTCTATGTCGAGGTGGTTCGCAATATCCCG
Organism: Allostellaceae bacterium; assembly: GCA_035272665.1. Classification (GTDB taxonomy): domain Bacteria; phylum Pseudomonadota; class Alphaproteobacteria; order ATCC43930; family CGMCC-115725; genus AP-15. The sequence goes on along the minus strand of DATEQL010000109.1, from coordinate 1,056 downwards.
CTGCTCGTCGTCCTCTACATCCTGTTTCTCGTTCTGCCTCTGTATGGCATTCCGATCAATGCCCTGACCGCAGGGGTATTGGGCCTGGCGATCAACAGCACCGCCTTTACGATCGAGATCATCCGCGCCGGCTTCGCCGCAATCCCACCCGGTCAATATGAGGCGGCTCGTTCGTTGGGTCTGCACCGTCTCCAGATGTTGCGCCTCGTGATCCTGCCGCAGGTTTTCCGGATCGTGTTGCCGACGCTCGGCAATCAAATCGTATCGGTCGTGCTCGGCTCGGCGGTAGCCTCGATCATCGGGGTCAGCGAATTGACCTACGAGACGCAGTCGATCGGCTCCTCTACCTTCCGCTATTTCGAGTTGTTTACGATCGCGGCGCTATTTTACATCGCCTGCGTCCAGGCGATCAGCCTGTTGTGGCGATTGCTGACCGGCCGCGCCGCGCACGCCCCCCTCGGCACCTGAGCCGCGCTTGCTCGCCAGCGGCCATCTCACAAATTATCTGCTGCTCCTGCTCAAAGGGCTGGCGATCACCCTTGAATTGAGCCTCGGCTCGCTGGTGCTGGGCAGCCTCGGCGGCATCGTATTGGGGGCGATGCGCAGCTCGGGCTGGCGCGCGCTCAGGGTGATAGCTCTCGCCTATATCGAGACGGTACGGTCGATCCCGTTCGTGATCCTGCTGTTCTTCGTTTTCTTCGCCGTCCCGCTGGCGCTCGACATCGACATCCCGCCTTACCCGGCGGCGATCGCGGCGCTGAGCGTGCACTCTTCGGCCTATATGGGGGAGGTGGTCCGTTCCGGCATCGAGGCGATCCCCAAGGGACAGTGGGAGGCGGGCGCCTCGCTCGGGCTGCCCTATTATCGCATCATGCGGCATATCGTATTGCCGCAGGCATTGCGGGTGATGATCCCGCCGACAATCGGCGTCTATGTCAGTACAATCAAGGAATCCTCGCTCGCCTCGATCATCGGGTTTGTCGAATTGCTGGGTCAGGGAATGGCGATCCGCGAGGCGAATTCCCTGCACAACACGGCCGATGTGCTGGTTGCCGT
>DATEQL010000108.1:0-2469 GCA_035272665.1 Allostellaceae bacterium | reverse complement strand
GAACGCACTCGCCAGCTCAGCCACCGTCCGCTCGCCCTTAACCGCCGCCAGCGCCACCTTCGCTTTGAACGCCGCGTTGTGCTGCTTCCGTGTCTGCTTCATGTCCTGCTCCTGCGCCATCAGCGCTTTCTAGGGGCAGGGATCCACCTTAACCAACTGTCTCATCTTCCGGGTCCACCTCAGTGCAAGTGCTTCATGATTTAGCGTTCTGAGCCATTCGGAGAGAGGAGATTACCCGAGATGACCAAGATAGAAGATTACCCGAGATGACGAGCTCCGTGTTAGCTGTTGCGAGTTCCAACTCCACTTCTTCGGCTAAACAATCCACCGAGGTGACCCGAGCCACGGATCGGGAGAATTCGTGAAGGAGCGGCAGTTTGTTGCGATGACAACCATCCTAAAATTGCCTCTTTTGCATTGCATACTCCCCGTCATTACGGCTCCTCAACGGGCCGTCGGTTAGACCAATGAGGCGCCAATGCATGATGGGCTTTCGCCAAACGCGCTGCGGTTGACGCGCCAGGCCGGAGAGAGTGTTGCAACCTAAAGGAGAGACTTTACTGTAGATTTGCTGCAGGTACGTCGGAGAGCGATCAGTCGCGCAATTTACGATTGCACTCCGCGGCAATCGGGGACTTGTGACTTCTTGGATTGAAGCGCTAACGGCTGCTCAAAAGGGTTGTGGTTCGCCTCGGTGGCAGCGTGCGGCGCACAAGTTACGAACAATACCAGTCCCGCGCCGACGGTCCATCCTCTCAATGTCATGACTGCCCTTCCCCGTTGACGATCAAGAACCGATCGCCGATCGGTTGAACGATGGCAAGTGTCGTTATCACAAGCTGGCTGCTGTCTCAGAAGGAACCGAACGCGGAACCGAGCACAATCACCGCAGCAAGCGCTATGATCGGCCCGACAATCGCGGCCATGACGATGTCGAAATAGCTCTCTCGATGCGTCGACCCGCACACCGCCAGCAAGGTTACGACCGCGCCGTTCTGCGGCAGACTGTCGAGCGTTCCGGCGCTCATGACGGCGATGCGATGCAAAAGCGCCGGATCGATGCCGTGTTCGCTGGCTAGGCGCATGTAAGCCGCGCCCAGCGCGTCGAGCGCAATCGTCAACCCGCCCGAGGCGGAACCGGTCAGGGCGGAGAGCAAATTGGTGGCCACAGCCAGCGAGACGAGAGGGCCGCCCTCGATCGACAGCACCCACTCACGCACGATGGCGAACGCCGGCACCGCTGCGACCACCGCGCCAAAGCCGACGAGGCTCGCGACGCTCAAAATCGGCAGAACCGACGCGTTGGCGCCGGCATCCATGGTTTCGCGCAGACCCGGCAAGCGCCGCCGGTTGACGGCAATGACAGCTACGAGGGCGGCGGCAAGCGCGATCACCACCGCCCACACACCGCCGACGGCAGAGAGCGAGGTCGCGCCAAACCGCTCCTCGGCGAGAAACGAAACATCGAGGCGCGGCAGGATGACCAGCGACATCAGCACATTGACGCTCACCACCACGAGGAGCGGCAATGCTGCCAGGACGATCGGCGGCGCCTCGCGGCTCCGGCGACCGTGATGGACTTCCGGGGGGTCGAATTCGCGCGCCGAAGTGGCGCGCTGGCGCACGGTTTCGTCCTCGGCGGCTTCATCGACGGGAACGGGGGAGGCTAGCCCAAAGCCCTCGCCCCTGCGGCGAGCGGCATTTTCGGCGCGTTCCAGCCACCACAGGCCGAAAGCAAGCATGATCGCGGACGCGATGATGCCGAGACCGGGTGCCGCCAGCGGCGTCGTGCCGAAGAACGGCATTGGGATCGCATTCTGAATCGCCGGGGTTCCCGGCAGCGCCGACATCGTAAATGTGGACGTTCCCAGGGCGATCGCCGCGGGCATCAACCGATTGGGAATTCCCGCGGTGCGGAACAGGGCCTGCGCCATTGGGGCGAGCACAAAGAACGCGACAAACAGGCTGACACCGCCGTAAGTGACCAGGGCGCCGGCCAGTACGACCGTGAGTATCGCGCGCTGCGGTCCCAGCTGTTTCGTCATAAAATCGGCAATCGCCGCGACGGAACCACTGTCCTCCATCAGCTTGCCAAACAGGGCCCCAAGCAGGAACAACGGAAAAAATTGCGCGACAAATCGCGACCCGCTGTCCATGAAAGTTTGCGTCCAGTAGGCGAGTATTGGCCCTCCGGCGAACGCGGCGGCGATAAGCGCCGCCCCGGGAGCGAGCAGCAGGATGCTCCAGCCGCGATACGCGAGCCAGACGAGGAGCGCGAGGCCGAGCAGGATACCAAGCAGTCCCATCGCCTCACACGCTCTTCAGCAGTACGTCGAGGTCATAGGACGAACGGTGGCCCAAATCCTCGCCATGGGCCGCGAGGAACGATTCCGCGGCGCCGCGCCCGACGTCACGAAGCATGCACAGGAAATCCCACTCGGCGTTGAGTTTCGAGGAGTAGCCGAGGTT
>DATEQL010000107.1:0-2189 GCA_035272665.1 Allostellaceae bacterium | reverse complement strand
GCGTCGGCCGATTTCGGATCGAGAGCCGACGCCGTCTCGAAAAGCTTCACCGCCTCGTCGTAGTTTTCTCTCGAGATCGGCCGCGTCAGCAGCGCACGCCCGCGCAGCACCCAGTCCAGCGCGTCTGGATGCTCGATCGTTCGGCTGGCTTCGGCGATCGCGAGTTGCGATTGCAGCGCGCGGGCGATCCGCGCCGTGATCTCGTTTTGCAGGGCGAACAGGTCGCCGATATCACGGTCGAACCGCTCGGCCCAGAGCTGCGCACCGGTTTCGGCATCGACGAGCTGAACGTTGATCCGTACCTGGTTGGCGGCCCGCTGGACGCTGCCCTCGAGGACGTAACGCACGCCCAATTCTCGGCCGATCCGCTTGACATCATTGTTTCCCTTGTAGGTGAAAGCGGTGTTGCGGGCGATCACCAGGCTTCCTTGGATGCCCGAGACGTCGGTCGTCAGATCTTCCGTGATCCCATCAGCGAAATATTGCTGCCCAGGGTCGTCGCTGAGATTGGCGAACGGCAAGACAACAATCGACAACCGGGGCGCGGGGCTCGGTTGAGCTGCCGATGCCGGTTCCGAACGAGGTGCGCCTTGGCGGCCGGACCACAGCCACCACCCGGCACCTCCCGCAGCGATCAGGATCGCGACAGCGGCTCCAGCCGCGAGGACGCGGGTGTGGACCGGCGCCCATCTGGCGCCGAACCCGGATATTGCCGGCCGGCCGTCGGAGGTCCCGGCGACCTTGAAGGCCCGCACGGGCTCGGCGATGTTCTTGACCCGCTGCTCGCCGAGAGGGGTGAACCCGATCGGCAGCCTGGTCCCGATCTGATCGCGCACCGCACCGGAAAGACAAACCCCGCCGGGCTCGGCGAGCGCCTCCAGCCGGGCGGCGATGTTGACTCCGTCGCCAAAGAGGTTTTCCTCTTGGACGATGACGTCCCCGAGATGGACGCCGATGCGGAAGCGCATCTGCTCGCCCGCGGAGCGGTTCGCGTTCTCTTTGGCGATTGCCTCCTGGACCGCGACGGCGCACTCGACCGCATCCACCGGGCTGGCGAAGTCGGCCATCACGCTGTCGCCGGCGGTATTGAAGATCCGACCCCGATGGTCAGCGATCAGCCGATCGAGGATCGCCCGGTACGCCTGAAGCGTGCGCAGCGTGCCGACCTCGTCCAGCCCCATTAGACGGCTGTACTCGGCGACGTCGGCGGCAAAGATTACCGCGAGCTTTCGTTCGACGACCTCGGCGTCTGACACCCGGCCCTCCTCAAGGGCGCTCATACCGGAACCGATACGTTTGACAACCAAAATATAGCATTCATTCCTGCTCTCTGCCCTACCGGTCTGTTCGCCTTTGCTGCCCAGCTGAATTCCACGCCGCCGCCCACCCGGGCCCTGAGTCTGTTTCAGCAAGAGCAACGCAGGCCGTCACCGGCCTCGCTGACCGGCACGGGTCTTTGGTCCGCTCGGGCTCGAGCTCGCTCGACGTCCGGCCGGACCTGATTCTGCTGTTTTTTGCAACACAACCAGAGCCAGATTGCGATCGTCATCGGTTAGCGGCCAGCACCCAGCGGCACATGACAGGCCGCAATTTGGTTCGCCGATATGCTCTTACCGCATAAATGCTACTTCTTCAAACAATTAGTGTGATTTGTATAATACGATACCGGAGCGGAGCCGAGGCATAACCGAGCACCGGATTCTGCGGCATGGCCAGATCGACGGCAGGCAGCGTCCCACCGGCCACGCGGTGGGTTCGGCATAATCTGGCCGAAGTTCCGAAAAGGGTGGATTTCTGCCGTTCCCGATCGGTGCGGTTTTCACTGCCCCTCCGCCGATTCCGGACGTTCGCGCTTAACGAGGCGGCCATGACATGAGAGATTGAGTGACTGTTCGGTCGGCTACTACTTGATGCTACTACTTGATGACGGGTTACGGAGGCTGAGCCGCGATAACGGCCGGGCGGGAGCAAGACCTCAAGGATCGACGAAGGTCGCAGCGAACGAGGGTAGAGTCGGGATGTGGCGCGGTGGCGGTAGGCCGGGCATGTCTGTTGCCGCCCCTTTCGTCTGGCGGTGCCTTAGTGGCTCGACCATAGCTCCGTTTCCACATCCCTCTCATCGAACCGGACATGCGGATTTCCCTGCATCCGGCTCTCGGACAAGACCTCACGCCTTCGCCCACGGCACG
>DATEQL010000106.1:0-4497 GCA_035272665.1 Allostellaceae bacterium | reverse complement strand
CTCTGACTGCCACGTCGGCGATCTCGCCCTTCCGCCCGCTGCCGTCGATGACGAGGCCGCCGCGGATCACGATGTCCCAATTCATAGCCTTATCGAGCGGACAGACTGCGGGCGTGCGCCCTCAAATCGTAATTTTCGTCGCCGGCCTGCTCCAGCGTGAGGCCGGGGTCTCCGGCGAGCAACCGACGCGCCACCACGTGATCGGCCGTTTGGTTGACTGACTCGACGCCGATCAATCGGCCGGCGCGGAAGCAGAACACCGAAAAGTGACCGCCGTCCGGGTCGCCGCGTAAGACCGCCGTGTCGTGACCCGCGGTGATCCCGGCTATCTGCAATTTCAGATCGCCTTGGTCGCTCCAGAACCACGGGACCTTGTCATAAACCGTCGGCTTACCGGCGATATGGCCGGCGACGCACCGTCCCTGGTCCACGGCATTCTGTACCGACTCGAGGCGAACCCGTCCGACCGCGAAAGGCGTCGGAAAGTTGGCGCAATCGCCGATCGCGAAGATCGCGGGGTCGGCCGTGGCGAGGCGTTCGTCGACGACGATGCCGTTGTCGACGGTGAGCCCAGCCTCGCCGGCGAGCTCGGCGTTGGGGATGACCCCGATGCAGATCAAGACGAGGTCGGCGGGGAGATGCTGGCCCTCGGTCGTCTCGACGCCGGTCACCCGACCGCCCTCTCCCAGAATCCGCGATACTCCGGTCCCGAGCGAGATCTTCGCACCCCAACTTGTGTGCGCTTCGGTGAAGAATCGCGAGGTCGTCGCCGACACCACGCGGCCCATCGGGTGCTGCGTCACCTCGACGATGCTGACGGCAGCACCGCGCGCGATCGCTACCGAGGCAAATTCGAGGCCGATGAACCCGGCGCCGACGACCACCACCTCGCGCGCCTGATCCAATCGCTCGCGCAGGAAATCCGCATCGGCGAGGGTGCGCAGCGGCAGCACGCCGTCGAGTTCGGCTCCGGGCACGGCGAGTGGTCGAAATCGCGCGCCGGTGGCCAGGACCAGATGGTCCCACGACAGCTCGCCGCCCGAGACCAACCGCAGCCGGCGTTCCTTGCAGTCGATCGCGGTCACGGTCTCGCCCGCCAGAAGATCGATTTCGTGCTGGGTGTAGAACGTCTCCGGCCTGAGCCAGAGCTCGTTGAGACCGCTGTCGCCCGCGAGGTAGGATTTCGAGAGCGGTGGGCGCTGGTACGGCGGAACCGGCTCATCGCCGATCATTACGATCCTGCCTGCAAACCCATCCTGGCGCAACGACGCCGCCACCTGGAAACCGGCCTGGCCGGTGCCGACGATGGCGGCAACCGGAGTCGCCATCAGACCTGCGTCTCGGGCAGGTAGACGACGAGACCATCGAGCTCGGGGGTGACGACCAATTGGCAGCTCAACCGGCTGTTCGGCCGGCGCTCGCTGGCGGTGAATTCGAGCATTGCCTTCTCGTCATCCGACTGTGTCGGGGTTCGGCCGAGCTGGTCCTCCTCGACGTAGACGTGGCAGGTGGCGCACATCATCTCGCCGCCGCACTCGGCGACGATGCCGTCGACGCCGTTGAGGATCGCCCCTCGCATCACGCTGGTGCCGACCGGCACGTCGAGCACCTCCCGTGTGCCGTTGGGATGAACGTACGTGATCTGGGGCATCTTCTTCCTATCGGTTGAATGCGGCGCGAGTGGATAGGCTAGCCGGCATCAGGGCCGCAAGTCGATCCAAACTTCATCACCATGCGCGGCAAGCCGGGCGCCAAGACCGGCGCTGCGCTGCACGATCTCGTCGTAGGCTGCGCCTTCGTCGGCCAGCTTACACGGAACGGTCCGGTTGTCTCGGTCGTGGCGGACGAACTGGAACGCCGCCCGCTCGATCCGCGCGCGGTCCCACGACACCCTGGCCATCATGCCCAGCCAGTTGCCGTGCGTTCTGCCACCATGGCCGGTATGGAACGAAAAGCTGCCAAGCCCGTAGAAGATCGGCCTGCCCTTATAAACCTCTATCGCCAGCGAATAGTGCGGCCCGTGGCCGATCACGATGTCGGCGCCGGCATCGATCGCCCGATGCGCGATCTCCTTCATGTAGTGGAGGACTTCCTGGTTCAGCCCCCAGTGGAACGAGGCGGCGACGACATCCGCGCGCTCGTGCAGCGACGTAATGTCATGGTCGAGCCGCTCCAAATCGCCGGGGTCCGCCCAGGTCACGATCTCCGGCGGAATGCCCGGGCGGTTCGCCGGGGGCCGGCTGCCGTGCATCGGGACTTGATAGGCCGTCTGACCACGGATTACTGCGATGCCGGCCGCAGCGTCACCAGCCTCGTGGTTGGTCGGCCAATAGACCGAGCTGCGCTGCAGAAAGCCGAAACGCAGCCCATCCCCCGTGAGAACCGCCGGAGCGCGAGCGCTCGTTCGGTTGCCGCCGGCGCCGGTATGGGCGATCCCGAGCTCGTCGAGCCGGGCGATCGACGCCATAATCGCCGCCTCGCCATAGTTGACGTTGTTGGCGAGGCCGACCGCCTCGATGCCGGCCGATTGCAGCGCCTCTCCGGCCACGGCAGGGTCGGCATAGAAGCCCTCACGTTCTACGGAATGCCCGCTCGGCGGCTGATAGAGACAGCATTCGAGATTAGAAAAGACGATATCGGCAGTCCGGAATTCGTCTCTCACGAGCGCGAATGGGACGGCCGGATCGGTGACGTTCATCAAGTTCACATCACCGGTGAGGACCATTTTCACCGTCATCTCCGTCACCTGCTCAGCAATGTGCAGCTGGACCGCAACAAGCGGTTGCACGAGCGATTAACCCTTGCTGGACCTGCAGCAAATCTGCAGCGAAAGCTCTCTTTCAGGTTGTAACAGCCTCTCGACACCGTCGCCATCCTAACGACCGCGGTCGGGAATGTTAATTAGACAATTTATGCATCGTGATCGTCGCAATCAAGGGTTTCCGTCCGATCGTACGGGGGCTTCTGATTAAAGCCCGGGAAGTTTTGGGGTTTCCTTCCAGGCGGGGCGAGCGCGGATCGCGTTCAGGTATGCGCTCACCCAAGGAAACTCAGCAAAGCTGAAACCGGTCTTCTCAACCACGTTGAGGATCGGACAATAGGCGCAATCCACCAGGCTGAAGTCGTCGCCCAGCATCCATTTGCTGTTCGTCAGCCGACCTTCGAGGATGCGGATCGGGTCGGGAAGGGCGTTCTCGCCATGGCTGATCGTGGCTTCGTCGGGAGCGATGCCGAGCACCTTAGCGCGGATCCGCAGCGCCACTTCACCGGCCGGCGGCATAATGTGCTGGGACAGGAAGAAGAGCCACTTGAGCGCTTCCGCGCGCCCCGCCGCTGACGCGGGCCACAACCGACCTGTTTTCTCGCCCAGATACGCGAGGATCGCGGGCGACTCGGTCAAGGTAAGATCACCATCGACGAGCACCGGCACGCGTCCGAAGGGATTGACAGCCAAAAATGCCGACTGGCGCTGTTCTCCCTTGGCTAAATCGACCGGAATGATTTCGCAGTCGAGCCCCAGCTGCAGGAGGGCAAACGTCACCTTCTGAGGATTCGGTGACGGAAAATGGTAGAGCTTCATCAGTTCCCTCCTCTGTTCAGCGCTCGACTGCCCCTACTGCTATGCTAAATTGTCACACCGGCGAAGGCCGGTGCCTATCGCGGGATTGGCACGATCACAACGAGAGGTTTGTATAAAGGTCGATCCAGCGTGGATTATCGCGCTCGATCAGATTGATCTTCCAGTCCCGTTTCCACTCTTTTATCTGTCTCTCGCGGCGGATCGCGCCTTCTGCTGAGTCATGAGCCTCGAACCACACGAGTCGGTCGACACTATAGCGCGCCGTGAACCCGGGCACCGCCTTGATCTTGTGTTCCGATACTCGCCATCCGATGTCGGACGTTACACCGACATACAGGGTTCCATACGGTCTGCTTGCGAGCAGATAGACGTAGAACATCGTGATCGTTACCGAAATTAATCGCGCCCTTCGAGCGGGTGAGGAAAACGGAATGGGAGTTGCGACCACATTACCTCATCTTCCCGGCGGAGGCCGGGAGCCATAGCGCCGCCACTCCCCGGTTTCCACTCAATCGCAATACCTGACCAGTGCAGAAAACGCCGCTGCAATATTGACCCCGGCCTGAGCCGGGGTGACGAGAAGGGGCCGCAATTGGACCCCTTTCCATGCTCCTTCGCCGGGATGACGATCGGTAGCATATCCCACCCGCTTGCCGCGCTACTGTTAACCCGACAGAATGCGACGACGGTGAGGGAGGAGGCGATGGAGCGGGTGGCGGAATCACCTCTTGCAACCTATCAGGCGCACCTCGAAAAGGGCGAACTGGCCTATCAATGGAGCCCCGAGGCACAGAGGGCCGTCTTCTACCCCCGCGTCATCTGCCCCTTTACCGGCAGCGACCGTCTCGAATGGCGGGTCAGCGCCGGGCTCGGCACGGTCTACGCGACAACGGTGGTGCATCCGGCGCGCGAGGGGG
>DATEQL010000105.1:0-2277 GCA_035272665.1 Allostellaceae bacterium | reverse complement strand
ACATGCATCTCGTAGATGACGAGCTGCTCGCGCGCGACCCCGCGCCACGTCCCGTCGGTCCAAGCGAAGTCCCCAGGATCGACGATTTCCGAAGGTCCGTGTGGGCCTTCCGGTTGAAACCTCGACGCCGGGTCGGGCAATGCTGCCTCGCCCTGATCGAGGCGAAAACGATAACGCATGCCGACTCGCCCGGGCTGACTCCATAGTGAGAAATAGCCATCGGGCTCGGATTGCAGTGCTGCCGGCTCGAGACCTTCGATCTCGACGACAACCTCGCGGCAGTGCGGCGCCCAGACACGGAAATGGACACCGCCGCCGGACTGCGACTCGGCCCCGATCGGCAGGCGCCGGACGGCTCCAGGTAAAACCGGATGTTTCAGGATAGAAGGATTGGGCGGAGTCATGGTCTCCCGTCGCTCTTCTGTATGATCGATCACTCGCGCCGACGCCTGCGACCGCGAGTTCATTCTGGCAGCGACGCTTCCCCCTGAATACGCCGGGCGACTCTGTTATTCGTCTTGAGAATTAGGGGGTCGGAGGATGCAGCACAAACCAACTCCTTCGACGCGCTGCCGCAAACTCGTGCGATTACCAGTCCGTATTGGCGCGCGAGCGTCTCCCTGGATCCTCTCGGCGGCGCGCAGTCCGCCGCCGCAGGGGTTCGGTAGTTCACTTCTTCCCGGCTTCCCGGACGGCGTCCTTGGCGCCGCCTACTGCGTTCTGAACCTTCCCTGCAGCCTTCTCCGCGGCTCCTTCGGCCTGAGTCTTGGCGTCGCCGGTCACCTTGCCGACAGTCTCTTTGACCCTGCCCTTTATCTGGTGCGCGACGCCCGCGACGCGATCTTTGTCCATAACAATTCCCTCGGTTGCGGTGTTGAGCCGAATCGCCAAAGGTGGCGTGCTTTCAGGTGCCTTCTACTTAAAAGCCGTATGGCGGTACCCCATAAAAGTCGTCGACGCGGTGCCCATAGGTTCGATCGGACCAGGCGCCGATCGATCACCGGCGCCTGAGGAATTTCAACTCAGTTGAGTTTGCATACCGATAGCAGGATTCCGTCGATCCTAAATGAACCGAGGGCATCCGCTTCGCCTTCTCCGCGCAATTAATAACGGGGGGGCGGCGGTGTGGTCGCAGCGCCCGTTATGGCACCCACCGCTCCGCCGATAGCCGCGCCGGTGGCTGCACCTGGACCACCACCGGCCGCTGCTCCAATCGCCGCCCCCGCGCCCGCGCCGAGCAAGCCACCGCCGACAGCACGCTGTCCGGGATCATAGGCGTTCGTGCAGCCAGCCATGCCCAACATCAAGCCCACCGCAAACGCGCCCGGTGCAATCAGTTGTTTTGTCATTTTGATCCATCTCCATCGGCCTCTTGATCCCGATGCAACGGCATTCGGGGCGGAAAGGTTCCACTCGACCCGAAGCTTGCAACGCGACGGCAGGGCGCTCACTGCGCGCCAGCGGGCGGAGGTTACTCGCTCCCCAGCTGCAGCCGAGCAGACATGCTTCGGCGCCGTGAAGTTGGTTCGCGGAGGGCCTCGCCGATCAAGGCGCCGAGGCGAAGGCGGTTGCCGAGTATCCTCATCTCCTTCGAGCTGAGCCGGGCTGAGCCGGTCACCGCCCGGCTCAGCGCGATCTGGCCATTATGCTTATGGAACAAGCCGCCCACCAGTGACGGGTGATGCAGAAGTCACTTCTCCAGGCTTTCCCATGGAACCACATCGAACTGTAGATCGTTTGCATAGCATTCTGCAGTCCAGTCGATGGCGCGGTGCAGAATATGCAATCGTACGAGCAGATGGCCGAGGTCCACGCCCGGCACCTGCAAAAGCTCGTTCCAGCTTTCCAAACCGTGTACAACACGATGCCTGATCAGCAGAAACGGCTTGCGGACCAGGTGTATCGCTCGACCGCAGAGCAGCACGCGCGAAACGCGACTCAGACGCATCATGGCAGCAACGGGTAAACGGCATCGTTCACGACGGATGATGGTAGAAGCTCCGCCCAGCGGGGCTTCGCATGTTCAAAGGCAAAGCTCGACACGCGCTTTCTGATGTATGCCCAAAGACGAGCGCGCCCGGACCTTGCCTCGATGATCGGGGCGCATTCATCGGGCAGCCCATCCCCGTCGATCACGATGGCGAAGCAACCGACGATCGGCTCGCTCGTCGCTCAGCCAATTGGACGCCCGCGACCATCCACCGCTGACCCGATGCTGGCTCGAGATACGAGTGGCTCGCGGTGCGAAAAAACGTGGGTGGGGTCACCATGGAACGG
>DATEQL010000104.1:0-2519 GCA_035272665.1 Allostellaceae bacterium | reverse complement strand
GCAAATGGTACTCATCAGCGCATTCGCAACGCTCGACGACTTTAGGAGAGCTCAAATGGCGGCCATCCACTTCGAAATCCCGCGTCGCCGGATCGGCGCGTTCTCGCATCCCCGGGAAAGAAGGGCGGCTAGCGATGTGATGGGCCGGGTGTTCGCGACATTTCGCGAGTGGCGGCGGCGAGCGCGTGACCGCGCTGAGCTCGCCAGGCTCGACGACAGGATGCTCCGCGACATCGGGATTACCCGGGCCGACTCCGAATTCCTCAGCAATAAGCCGTTCTGGCGGGAGTGATGCTACAAGCGCATCTTCCGCTTCGGCTTTTCGCCCGATCGCCGTATGGTGGTGCCAGCAACATTCGGCTTTGCGCGTTTCGACTTCCCGAAAAGCAAGGAGGACCAGACCATGCCAACTCCTGACAGCCTGCCTTACGTCGAAGCTGAACTGAACTATATCGTTCCGATGGCGGAGAGGCCGCGCTACTACGCCTACGATGCGCCGCCCGGCGTGCAGCCCTCGAATATGACGCCCGAGCCACACACGGTGCGGATCCACGATATGCGGCCGGCCGCATCGGAAGTCGCGCTCGATCGGCAGGGCTTCGCACTCGTCGAGCAGCGCAGCGCGGTGCGCGACTTCTGGGACGAGGACGAGGTGCGCCGGGTCTATTACCCCGAGGCCGAGCGCTTCATCGCGGAAGTGACCGGTGCCAGCCGCGTCTTCATCTTCGACCACCTACAGCGCCGCCGCGTGCCGGGTGCGGAGCGCCGCGCTCCCGGCGTGCCTCCGCAGCCGGCGACCCGCGTCCATGTCGACCACACCGCCAAATCGGGCCCGCAACGGGTGCGCGACTTGTTGCCGGACGACGCTGAAGAGTTGCTGCGCGGCCGCGTTCAGGTCATCAACCTGTGGCGCCCGATTCACGGGCCATTGCGCGATGCCCCGCTTGCGATGTGCGACGCGCGAACGATCGACCCCGCGGATCTCGTGCCCTCGGACTTGGTCTATCGCTACCGGGTCGGCGAAACCTACTCGGTGACCTATAACCCGGCGCACCGCTGGTACTATGTGCCGGAGATGCGGAGAGACGAGGCGGTGCTGCTCAAGTGCTGCGACACGAAGACCGACGGGCGCGCACGCTTTATGGCGCACACCTCGTTCACCGACCCGACGACACCGGCCGACGCGGCGCCGCGCGAGAGCATCGAGCTTAGGACCCTAGTCTTCCACCCGAACTGAGGCGTGCCAACCCGAGCCCGGCTCTGAGGAGCCGGGCCGGGGTGTGTCGCGGGCGGGCCTACCGAACCTGACTTCGGGCTCAGCAGGGGCGGTAGGCGCGGCCGTCCGTGTGGACGAAGACTCGGAGCCAACGCCCGTCGGAGGTCGTCATGTGGGTAGATGACGGTGTTGCCTGCGTTGCGATTTCCGATCTCCAGATAGCATCTCGCGTTCGGTGCGGTTGATCAGATGAGGCGCATTGCCGAGCCGGCCTTGAAGCCCGCGCACATGCCGGGACGCAATGCGGTTTCGCCCTCGAGGATGTAGACGAGTTCATCCTCGCTCGAATGGTGTGGCGCAGCGCCGACATGCCGCCCGGTGACAACCGCGTCAGGTTGACCTCGAAATGGCAGGCCGACGTGATCGCCCAGCGCCCGCCGCACTCGCCCCGACACCCGCGTCGCGAACGGCCCGGGATAGCCTCGAGCGGATCGGCAGGGTGGCACTGCGTTGGCATCTGTTGCGACCGGCTTGGCCTTGTCCGCTATCGTCATCTCCTTGCTGTCTCTTCGGGGCGGTTGGTTGTCGGCCGATTACCGCAGGACTAAGCTAGCGCGCGATCGCCACTCTGGAAATTGCCGAGGCCGCGAGCGGGCCCTCATCGACAGCGTCGGTCAGCGGCCCCACAAGGGTAGAGACGGCCGCATTGCAGCCGGGCTAGCGCGCACTGGACATCGAGAGCAACATCGTCACTGCTCACGGGTGAAAAACAATGGTCGAGGAGTCGAGGATCGTCTGGGGCGGCAAGTCCCTCTACGGGGCCAGGGTCGGCATCCTGATGCTGGAGACACGGTTCCCGCGTATTCCCGGCGACATGGGCAACGCCAAGACTTGGCCGTTTCCGGTTCTTTACAAGGTTGTCCCCGGGGCCTCGCCTCGCCGCGTCGTCTGCGACAAGGCCGAGGGCCTGCTCGACGAATTTCTCTCCGCCGCCGGCGAGCTGGTCCGCCTCGGCGCTGACGGGATCACCACGACTTGCGGGTTTCTGTCGCTTTATCAGCGCGAGATCGCCGCGCATGTCGGTGTGCCGGTCGCGACCTCGAGCCTGATGCAGATCCCGTTTATCCAGCGCGTATTGCCGCCCGGAAAGCGCGTCGGGGTCCTCACGGTCAGCGCGGAAAACCTCACCGAGAGGCACTTGCTCGCCGCCGACGCCGATCCCGCGACCCCGGTCGTCGGCACCGATGACGGCAGCGAGTTCACCCGGGTCATGATCAATGACGAGGAGCGGCTCGACGTCGCT
>DATEQL010000103.1:0-6860 GCA_035272665.1 Allostellaceae bacterium | reverse complement strand
GTCGCCATAAGACCAAGGTCGAGCAACGGCCGCTGCCTTACCAGGAAAAGCACGAGCGCCAACGGAATGCCAATAGCGGCAAGCAGTCCGGCGTGGCGGATGGCCGGATTGTCGAGCCAGAAGAAGCGGTCGCCTTGCTTCATGAACATGATAAACGCAGCGAGCCCGATCGCAAGGATGACATAGCCGAGCCAGTCGATCTCCGACAGGCGCATCGCTCGCGGCGCCGGGCGAAGGAAGCGCCACGCCAACGCCAAAAAGGTCAGACTCCACGCCATGTCGAAAAAATACAGACCCTGCCAGCCCCAGCGCTCGGTGACAAAGGCGCCGACCGACGCGTTGAGCGCAGTCGGTGCGGTCGAGGCGAACGCGAAGAGGGCTAGTCCGACACTGCGTGCAAAGCCGGGCGGCAATGTCGCCATGACGGAGACAAACATCAGGACCGACATCGTGCCGCTGCAAAAGCTCTGCATTGCGCGCAGTACGATCAGCCCATCCTCTCGGGAGACGAGGAGGCTCAGACAGGCGCAGACTACGTAAAGCGCCGCACTATAGACCGCTACCCGCCGCAGAGACAAAGCGCGCACCAGGATCGCCGCGATCGGGATGCTGACGACTTCCGCCATCGTCGCGACGGAGGCGATCCAAGACGCGTCGTCGGCCGACACCGAAAAACCGCCGCTGATGTCGGCAATATCGAGATCGACGAGCTGTGAAGAGATCGTCGAACCGACCATCGCGACGGCGATCACGCCGATCGTCGTGATCGCGACCGAGAGCGGCGGATGGACGGCTACAGTCTGGGCGGCGTTTGCGCCGGGGGCCCGGCCGCTCATTTCCGATCCTTTATCCACTGGCGGTGAAGTCGAGGACCAAGAGCAAGAGGAGCCCACCGACGATTGCCACGTGCTCCAGGCTGGTCGTCAGTTCGTGCCGGAACTCCGCGCCGCGCCGAAGCCAGAAGCGATGCCCGAGCACCGTGGCCGCAAGCGTAAAGCCGGCGAGAAACAACGCGCCTAGCCATGCGAAGATGCCCGTGGCCACGAGAAATCCGCCAACGAGCTGGGTAAAGACGGTGGCACCGGCGAAAGCCGCCGGCCACGGCAGTCCGTCGCTCTTGACCTCCTCGATGCTCGAACGCCAATGCCACAGCTTATCGACGCCGCTGTACAGAAACACGATCGCGAGGCACAGCCGTGCGATCGGGAGCGTATAAGCGATCATGCCTGTTCGCTCCCGCGTGCCGCGATCAGATGCCTGACGGCGGGGTCTCCGTCGGCCTGAAAGCTGTGCACGGCATCCTGGAGCACGCGATCGGCATTGGTTATGCGTTGATGCTGCCGTAAATGCTCGAGCCAGGAATCGACGTGAAACGTCTCCACGAAGACCCCCTCTTTTGAGGCGTCTTCGTAGATGCCCCAATCATAGGCGCCGTCACGCCGGCGCTCGCTCGCGAGCTTCGCCATTGCTGCGAGAAACGCGGCGCGCTCGTCCCCGGTGACGGCGTATTCGACAGTAACCAGCACCGGACCACGGTCGGAATCAATATCATCCGAGAGCAACGGCGCTGGCCAATGCATCGACGGTGCGAGATCGAGACCGGCGGCGGTCTGAAGCCTCCAGCGCCGCAGTAGCGGGACCGAGGCGACCAGCGCGATAGCTGCGATGATGTGAACAGCCGGGAGCCCGATCCCCTGCGCCGCCTGTCCCCAGACGATGCTGCCGACGGCCAAGCCCGCGAACTGCACGGTTGCAAACATTGCCATTCCCCTCCCCCGGACCCAGCCCGGCAGCGCAAACTGGGCCGATACGTTCAAGGTGGCGATTGCGGCAACCCAGGAAATTCCGGCGAACACGCAGGCGATCAAGGCGGTTGCCGGCTCACGAGCGATGGCGAACAGGGCGAGCGCAAGCGCTGTCCCGACTGTCGCCCCGGCCACGACCCGATCGGCGCCCAGCCGCGCTACAACCGGCAAGGCGAATGCGCCGCAGACAGCACCGGCGCCGATCGCACCGAGAAGTATGCCGTAAATCTCCGGGCCGCCGCCCATTCGTGCGCGCACGAGAATCGGCAAAAGGGCCCAATAGACGCTTGCGAGCGGGAAGAAGCCGGCAGCCCGGATCAGCGTCGCGCGCAGATCCGGATTATAGCGAGCGTAGCGCAAACCGCTGCGAATAGCCTTGACGAAGCGCTCGGCGGGTAGGGATTGTGCGATCGGCTGAGGAGGATGCCACCAGATCAGCGCGCCGATGACGGCGAACGTGCTCAACGCATTGATCCAATAGGGTGCCGCCATGCCGAGTGCGCCGATCGCCAGGCCGGCCAACGCCGGACCGACGGCGCGGCTGATATTAAAGCCTACACCGTTGAGAGCGACTGCAGAACGGAGCTCTTCCTTTGGTACGAGCTGCGGCACGATGGCTTGCCACGGCGGCATCGCCAGAACCGTGGCAATCCCCGACAGGAAAATAAAGGTCAGCAGCCAGTTCGGCGTGACCCAGTTGAGCCATACGAACATCGCGAATAGGCCGGCGGTTACCACCGCCGCGATCTGCACCACGATAAGAACGCGGCGGCGGTCGATGATGTCGGCCAATGCTCCGGCAGGGAGGCTGAACAGGAACATGGGCAACGTCGTCGCTGCCTGAACGAGGGCCACTGTAAATGGCTCGGGGCTGAGGCTGGTCATCAGCCACCCTGCCGCCGCGTTCTGCATCCAGCTGCCGACGTTGGAGATGACCGCCGCCGCCCAGAGCACAGCAAAGACTGCGTGGCGGAACGGGCTCCACGCCGAACCCTGCACATCGGCCGTGGAGGGCGCTGCTCGAATTTGCGTCGGCGGCCTTATCACTAGGGAGACGCAATCGCCTGGGTCAAAAGGCGAAGCAGCTGCAGCCAAGCGCGCCCCAGAAGGATCTCAGATCGCTCATCGGCAGCCGGGCCGACCGGGCGACGGCGTGATCGTGGCCGTGGATGCCGCAATGGTTCGCGCAGCCGCAGGCGGCGGCAAGCGACCGTCGCGCCACGGCCTGTCCGGAGCCGCTGGAGTCGCCCCAGGCGGCATAGCCACCGAAGCGCCGAACCGGTGACCAGTCTGGCATCGCCGGGGGCGGCGTCGTCCCGTCGAAGGCAGCAAATTCGCCGGCGCCATAGACCACCTTGCCGCCGACAATCGTCAGCGCGGCCGCGATGTCGGCGATTTCGTCCTCGGAACAGGCGAAGTAGTCCTGGTTAGGGACGACCAGGTCGGCGAACTGGCCAACCTCGATGCGACCCTTCTTGCTCTCCTCGTTCGAGAACCAGGTGACGTTTTCGGTCCACATCCGCAGCGCCGTCTCGCGGTCGAGGCGGTTGCGGGCCGGATAAAGACGCAGACCATCGACTGTCTTGCCGGTGACGAGCCATGACAGCGCGATCCACGGATTGTAGGACGCGACGCGGGTGGCGTCGGTGCCAGCCGAGACTGGGATGCCTGCCTCCAGCATCCGGGCGATGGGCGGCGTCGCCTCGGCCGCGCCAATGCCGTAGCGCTCGACGAAATACTCGCCCTGATAGGCCATGCGGTGCTGCACGGCGATGCCGCCGCCGAGTGCCGCGATGCGATCGATCGACCGATCGGAAATCGTCTCGGCATGATCGAAGAACCAGTGGAGACCGTCGATCGGGATATCCTGGTTGACCCGTTCGAAGGCGTCGAGCGCGCGCGAGATCGTTTCGTCGTAAGTTGCGTGCAGGCGCCAGGGCCAGTGGTTCTGGGCCAAAATTCGTACCACCTCTTCGAGCTCGCTTTCCATTTCCGCCGGCATGTCGGGCCGAGGTTGGCGGAAATCCTCGAAATCGGCAGCGGAGAAGACCAGCATTTCCCCGCCCCCGTTGTGGCGGAAATAGTCTGTGCCTTGCTGGTATTTCGAGGTCTTCGTCCAGTTTAGGAAATCGTCCTTCTCGCCCTTGGGCTTCTGCGTGAACAGGTTGTAGGCGATCCGGACGGTGAGCTGGCCTTCGTCGGCAAGCTTCTGGATGACAGCATAATCGTCCGGATAGTTCTGGAACCCTCCGCCGGCGTCGATCGCGCCGGTGACCCCGAGCCGGTTCAGCTCCCGCATGAAATGGCGCGTGGAGTTGAGCTGATACTCAATGGGCAGCTTCGGCCCTTTGGCGAGCGTCGCATAAAGGATGCCGGCATTGGGCTTCGCCAGCAGCAAGCCAGTGGGGTTGCCCCTGCCGTCGCGGACGATCTCGCCGGCTGGCGGATCCGGCGTGTCTTTGGTGTAACCAACCGCTCGCAGCGCCGCTCCATTGAGCAGCGCCCGATCGTAGAGGTGGAGTAGAAAAACCGGCGTATCAGGCGCGACGGCGTTTAACTCGTCGATGGTGGGCAGCCGCTTCTCGGCGAACTGATGCTCGGTGAAACCGCCGACCACCCGCACCCATTGCGGCGGCGGTGTCACCGCTACCTGCCTTTTCAGCATCGCCATCGCATCAGCCAGCGAGCGCACCCCGTCCCAGCGCAATTCCATATTGAAATTGAGCCCGCCGCGGATGATGTGCAGGTGATTGTCGATCAGGCCTGGCAGTACGCGCCGGCCCTTGAGGTCGATAATTATTGTCTTTTCGCCGGCCAGCTTCATGACGTCATGGTCGTGCCCGACCGCGGAGAATTTGCCGTCTGTGATCGCGACCGCAGTGGCGGTCGAGTTGGCGCGTTCGAGCGTCGTGAACAGGCCGCGATGTAGGATAAGTTCGGGTGTCGTGTTCGAGCTGTTCATGAGCGCAACTCTGGAGACTGGGTCATGGGGTGCTCCGTCTGTCCTGAATCACGCCCCGGATCAGACTGCTTTCGGTGCTGGACCGGCCTCGGAAGCATATCGTCGAGAGACCTTTGAGGCGGAGTGGCGCTCCCCGTTGGGCTTGGTTCGCCTCGTTCGTCATCGGTCTTCTCCTCGAGTGAGGTTGGCCAATCGAGCCCTTCACAGCCTAGCAACGATCAATGCGGCGGCCTCTTCGATGACCGCCGCGACTTCCCCCGGATGCGAGAGCAAAGACATATGGCTCGATTGAAGCACAGTTATCCTGGCTTCCATCCGCCTGGCTTCTGCCGTTTGGAGTTCGGCGCTGACCACACGATCATCGGCCGTAACGATGAACCAGGAAGGTTTGCTCTTCCAGGCAGCCGCGGTGACGGTCTGTCCAAACGCCTTCCCCGCGAGCCGCCTCTGGGTCACGGCCAGGACCCGGGCTTCTGCTACCGGTATGTCCGGCGCGATATTCTTCAACACGCCATCGATTGTTTGATATACAAATCCCGCGCTGTCGGTGACCATGGTAGAGAGCGCCGGCGGTGTCGGATGCGCGCTGATCAGACTGCTGCCGCTTTCTCCTACATCGGGTGCAAAGGCGGAGACATAAACGAGAGCCGCCACCTTCGGGTCGACGCCTGCCTGAGTGACGGCCACTCCGCCCCAGCTGTGACCGACAAGGATGATGGGCCCCTCCGTGTCCGCGATGATGCGATTCGTCGCAACGACATCTTCCTCGATAGACGTCAGCGGGATTTGCACGGCGATGACCGACAAGTCCTTGGCCTGTAGTAGGGAGGTAACCTTATTCCAGCTTGACCCATCGGCCCAAGCGCCATGCACAAGCACAATGGTAGCGGTGGATTTCGACATGCCGGCCTCTTCAGTTCTCTCGGCAGAGCGACCGCTGCTAGCCCCCGCAGGTCGTATTGCGAGGCTAGGGACTCGAGGCAGCGGATTACCGTTTTGGCGCTGGACCGGCCTCAGAAGCGTGCCCGCCGAGCGCCCATTTCGAGAAGCGAACCTGGATGCCGTACGGCGAATGCGCCCTCAGGATCTCCATCACACCTTCGTAAGTCGCAGTACGTGCCCAATCCTGCTGCAGCTCGAAGACATATTGGAGCGACGTGATCGGGACCGCACCCGCTTGAACGGCTCTGTCCATGGCGCGATTGTGCGCCTCCAGCGAAACGTCGCCACAGGCGTCGGCGGGGATGTAGACCTCGAAACCCTCTTTCAGGAGGTCGAGCGTCCCAAACAGCACGCAGGCTTCCGTCCACAGACCCGCGACGACGATCTTCTTGCGCGCGGTTTTGTGGATGGCGTCGCGAAAATTCTTATCGAGCCATGTATTCATCGAGGTGCGGTCGATGATTGCGTGCTCGGGAAACAGTTCTGTGACTTCCGGCATGAACAGGCCAGAAAACGAGTCGGTCTCGACCGTCGAAATAACGGTCGGGACGCCGAACAGCTTGGCCGTCTTCGCCAGGATCTGAACATTGTTGAAAGTGACGATCCGGTCATGCGACTGAACGCCCTGGTACATCGCGGGCTGGTAGTCGATGAGCGCAATCGCATGATTTTGAGGGCTGAGCATATCGAGGTTCGACATAGGATGGTCCTTTGAGAATTGCCGTTCAGGAGAGTGCGATGGGCCTCGCCCTTGCAGAAGCTTGTTTGAGCTACCTGGCCTTCTTGTTCAGCGTATCGATCAGAAGCTTGGCAGCCGGGCCCGACGAGGCCGGATTCTGGCCGGTGATCAGCTGGCCGTCGGCGACCGTGTGAACGCCCCAGTTCTTGACCTTGGAAAAGGTGGCACCGAGGCTCATCAGTTCGTCCTCGACAAGGAAGGGTACCACCTTCGTCAATCCTACCTCTTCTTCCTCGCCATTGGTGAAACCGGTCACGGTCTTGCCCTCTACGAGCGGCTTGCCGTCAGGGCTCTTCACGTGACGCAGCGCGCCGGGCGCGTGGCAGACCAACGCGAAGGTCTTGCCGGCGGCCAGGAAGGATTCTACCAGCTTGATCGAGTTCTCGTCTTCGGCGAGATCCCACATCGGCCC
>DATEQL010000102.1:0-2134 GCA_035272665.1 Allostellaceae bacterium | reverse complement strand
CCAGCTTGGCGACGGCGGCAAAAGTCATCTGCTGGGCCATGGCCAGCACCAGCGCCTCGAACAGCAAGGTGAACCCGGCGAGCTTGCCAATCCAGTCGGGAGCGGCCTGCACGACCCGCCCGTCGGGCAGCTTCACGCGAGCGAATTCTGACCTCCAGGAAGCATTCGTGCTGGAAGAAGTTGAGATGCCGAAGCCGCTTGGTCTGGGTGTCGTGGACCGGATGGACGCCCTCGACTGATCCGACCTGATCCAAGCGGCCGAAGCGGGGACCGAACCGCACGGATGCGAGGCATGCGAAGCGGTGATCGGGGACGGCATTTTCGACCGCATGCTGGTCATATTTCTGTTCGCGCCGCTCTCGGTTCCGGCCGCTTCGCTGATCCTCGGGCTGCTCTGCGGCCTGATCCCCGCGGCGAGGTTATGGCGAGACAGCTTTGCGGCCGCTGACCTCAGCCCGGTGCGGATCCATCAGTTAGATAACATGACCGATCTCAAGGTCATAGCCGGTGACGGGCGGCGCCCAGTGCACGCTGCAAGTGACGGGCGGACAACTCGTCGGCAGCGACGACAAGCCAGTCACCGCGGTCCCGCTCGAAGGCGGTGCGGGCACCTGCGCGGTGACCGTGGCTGACGGCAGGCCGCCGCCGCAAGCCATTGGTCCCGATTACAATAATTTAGTCTCTACTTCTTTGGTGATCCTGCTCGTGTTCGCGACGGTCCTTGGTGGGGCGATCGTGTTCGGAATGATCAGGGATTTGGCCAAGACTTTGGACAAACTGGCGCAGCTGTCGAGCGAAGAGGGTTCCTCGAAGATGAGCCTGTCGCGGGTGCGGCGCTGATCTTCTCTTATGTCGTCGCTTTCGGTTCGCTGCTTATCATCGCGCGTCCCGGACAATTTCCGAGCGAGATTCCGGACAGCCTCGCGATCCGGACGGGCGGGAGGCTTGCGACCTATCTGACCACTACCGAAAACGCCGCGAGAAATGGCGCGAACCCCGCGGCAAACCATTGAATTGAAGCACCCTGGTGCAGTGCGACCGGCTCCAGGGGCCAAGATATAGGACTCTTCGAACTGGCTCATACCAGGCATTGCAGAGCCGGCAGCCTTGCGATCTAATCAATCGGGGCGGAGGGATGGGCGGCCAGATTCCTCGCCCCGGGTGCAAGGGGAGGGTCGGGGTGGGGGCGCAGCGCCGACGCAAGGCCACGAGGTTTGGCATCAGCCAATCTGTGAAGGCGCGGTGGCGCGGGGTGAAGCGAGCGTACCGGCGGCTCACCGCGACGCATCGCCGCATCGCTGTGGTCGGGTTGCTGGTGTTCGTCGTCGGCGGCTTGGTGCTCACGACGCTTCCCGCCCGTCACAGCGAGAGATTGCCGACGCCGAGCGCCTTTCCACCAGCTGTGACCCGGAATGATGCCGTCTCTCCGCCCGAAAGGCCGGCGGCGTCTGCCAAACCAGTCGAAGAGGCGGCACTACGGCCGCCTCCACCGCTGCCGCCGCCGGCTGGCGCCAGGCCGGCTTGGCTGCGCTACGCGGTGCCGGCGCCGCCGACCGGCAAGCGACCGCTGGTCGCGATCGTGCTCGACGATCTCGGCCTCGATCGGGTGCGAACGGCCGAGACGATCCGACTGCCGGGGCCGCTGACCCTATCCTTCATGACCTATGCGAGCGATCTCGAAGGGCAGACCGAGGCGGCGCGGCGCGCCGGCGACGAACTCTTCGTGCACGTGCCGATGGAAGCGGTCGACCGGGGCGCCGATCCCGGTCCGCACGGGTTGTTCACCGCACTGTCGCGCGACGAGATCCTCAAGCGGCTGCGCTGGGGCCTCGCCCGTTTCGACGGCTTTGTCGGGATCAACAACCATATGGGCAGCAAATTTACCGCAGACGCACAGAGCATGGCGCCGGTCATGGAGGAATTGCGCGACCGCGGTCTCGTTTTTCTCGACTCACGGACCTCGCCGGCCAGCACCGGGATTCGCCTCGCTGTCGCCTACGGGGTCCCGCACGCCGCCCGTGACGTCTTCCTCGACGACGACCAGACACCCGCCGCGATCGCCAGGCAGCTCGCCCAGGTCGAGCAGGTCGCGCGGCAGCACGGCAGCGCGATCGCCATCGGCCACCCGCACGAT
>DATEQL010000101.1:0-17795 GCA_035272665.1 Allostellaceae bacterium | reverse complement strand
CAGCGCCGATACCCCGAGTTCGGTCGCCTTCTCGACCAGCCATTCGAGCCGTGCCCGCTTGATCGGCGCGAACAACAGCCAGAGGTCGGGCTCGGGTTCGGCTGGGCGCAATCGGCGCTCGACCGTCAGCCGCGCGCGGTTTTTGCCGAACTCGGCGATACGGCAAAGCCATTCGCCGTCGGCGGCGTTGAAAGCCGCTACCGCGGCACCGGGGCCGAGCCGCAGTACCGAGCGGAGATGATGTGCGTGCCCCGCCGAGAGCTCGACCGGACTTCCCGGTGCAAGCCGGGCTTCGACAGCAAGGCGCGGCTCCCGGCGTTTGGCCAAGCTGGCATGCTCCATCTGTTGCGTCGGCGAGATTAAAATTAGACTCGGCCCGATGGAAACGATCAGCCAACTGGAGAGGGACCCGGCTTCCTGCTCCGATCCGAGCGACATCCGTCATGGCGATTGGGTCGAGCGCTTCCTGCCGGCTTGGGCCCGGCCCTACGCCCGCCTGGCTCGGCTCGACCGCCCGATCGGAACCTGGCTGCTGCTGTTCCCAAGTTGGTGGGGGATCGCGCTCGCGTCGGAGCACTGGCCGGATCCGCCGTTGCTGCTGCTGTTCGCGTTCGGCGCCCTGGCGATGCGAGGCGCGGGCTGCACTTTGAACGACATCGCCGACCGGCATTATGACGCGCAGGTCGCGCGCACGCGACTGCGACCGCTGCCGAGTGGCGCCGTGTCGGTGCGCCGCGCGATTCTGTTCTTGTCGCTCCAGCTGGCACTCGGCGCCGGCGTACTCTTCAGCCTCAACCGGCTGACGATCCTGCTCGGTTTTGCCGTTCTCGGGCTGATCGGCACCTATCCCTTCATGAAGCGGATCACCTATTGGCCCCAGGTGTTTCTCGGCCTCAACTTCAACTGGGGGGCGCTGATCGGCTGGACCGCCGTTACCGGCACCCTCGCCCTGCCTCCCGTTCTCCTTTATCTCGGGGGCGTTTTCTGGACGGTCGGTTACGACACGATTTACGCGCATCAGGATAAGGAAGATGATATCCAAATCGGCGTGAAATCCTCGGCGATCGCGCTCGGGTTCCACACCCGCCCGTGGCTCGCCGCCTTTTACGGCGCAGCCCTCCTCCTATGGGCGGCGGCTGGTGTTGCGGCTGGGCTCGGCGCTTTATTCTGGGTCGGCTTGGCCGCCACAGCTCTGCCGCTGGCTTGGCAAGCGGCGCGGGTGGCGACCGACGACCCGGCCGATTGCCTCGCCAAATTCCGCTCGAACCGCGCGGTCGGCTGGCTGATGCTCGCCGGGATCGTCGCCGGTCATTTCGTCTGACCCGGCCGCTTTGGACCCCACCCTCTTCGTACGCCGCAACACCGCCATTACGGTGCCGCCGCTGGTACCCGAAATCCGTCTCCACCTCGCCACCGAGATCACGCCGATCTGGCAAGCGACCGAGGAAAGCCTCGCCCGCAGCGGGTTGCCGCCGCCGTACTGGGCCTTCGCTTGGGCCGGCGGCCAAGCGCTTGCCCGCTACCTCCTCGATCACCCCGACGAGGTAGCCGGACGCTGCGCGCTCGATTTCGGCGCCGGCTCGGGTCTCGTCGCGATCGCCGCCGCCAAAGCCGGTGCCGCATCCGTCGCCGCTGCCGAGATCGATCATTTCGCCGCCGCTGCGATAGTTGCGAATGCCGCGCTCAATGCGGTCGCCATTGAGGTGGCGACGGCGGATCTGGTCGACACGGTCGATCACCGCTGGACGATCGTCACCGCCGGCGACGTCTGCTACGAGCGGGCAATGGCCGATCGGGTGATCTCGTGGCTGCGGGTTCTCGCCGGGCACGGGTGTCTTGTGCTGCTCGGCGATCCCGGGCGTGCTTATCTTCCGAGCGACGGCCTGCGCGAACGCGCCCGCTACGTCGTACCGACGAGCCGCGAGCTCGAAGATCGCGAAACCCGCGACGGGGTCATATGGGAGGTGCTGCCGGCTTGAGTCTCGCTTGCTGAGCCTGCTCGCCAAGGGGTTTTGCCGCACCCATATAGCCGCCATGCCTTATGCTAGCCTGCGCGATTTTATCGACCGCCTCGAATCGACCGGTCGGCTCGCGCGGGTCACGGTCCCGGTCTCGCCGCACCTCGAGATGACCGAGATCCAAACCCGGCTGCTCGCCGAACGCGGACCTGCCGCCCTGTTTGAGAACGTCGCTCGCGAGGGCGGCTGCCGCTATGCGATGCCGGTGCTGGTCAACCTGTTCGGCACCGTCGAGAGGGTCGCATGGGGGATGGATCGCGAGCCGAAAGCCTTGCGCGAGATCGGCGAGACGCTCGCTTTTCTGAAGCAGCCGGAACCGCCCGGCGGCTGGCGCGAGGCGCTCGAAATGCTACCGCTGTTGCGCACCGTGATGGCGATGCGGCCGCGCACCGTCGGCGCCGGACCTTGCCAGGAAATTGTCTTGCGCGGCGCTGAGATTGACCTGGGGGCGCTGCCGATCCAGACCTGCTGGCCGGGCGAACCCGCTCCGCTGATTACTTGGCCACTGGTGGTGACCAGAGGACCGTCGGAGCGCCGCGAAGACCGCTTCAACCTCGGCATCTACCGCATGCAGGTGACCGGCCGCGATACGACCTTGATGCGCTGGCTCAGGCACCGCGGCGGCGCCCAGCACCACCAGCGCTGGCGCGCCGAGCGCGCCGAGCCGTTGCCGGCGGCGGCGGTCATCGGCGCCGATCCGGGAACGATCCTCGCCGCCGTCACGCCGGTCCCCGACACTCTGTCGGAATACCAGTTCGCCGGACTGCTGCGCGGCCGCAAGGTCGAGCTGGTCGACTGCAAGACCGTGCCCTTAAAAGTGCCGGCGCAGGCCGAGATCGTTCTCGAAGGCCACGTTTCGCTCGACGAGTATGGCGAGGAAGGCCCCTACGGCGACCATACCGGTTACTACAATGCCGTCGAGCGTTTCCCGGTCTTCCGCCTCTCGGCGATGACGATGCGGGAGAGCCCGATCTACCTGTCGACCTTTACCGGCCGCCCGCCGGACGAGCCCTCGATCCTCGGCGAGGCATTGAACGAGGTGTTCATCCCGCTCTTGCAGCAACAATTCCCGGAGATCGTCGATTTCTGGCTGCCGCCCGAAGGCTGCTCCTACCGGATTGCCGTCGTCGCGATCCGCAAGACCTACCCCGGCCAGGCGAAACGCGTGATGATGGGGATCTGGTCGTTTCTGCGCCAGTTTATCTACACGAAGTTCGTCATCGTCGTGGATGACGACATCGACGCGCGCGATTGGAAAGAGGTCATGTGGGCAGTCTCGACCCGCATGGACCCGGTCCGCGACATCACCCTCGTCGACAACACCCCGATCGACTATCTCGATTTTGCCTCGCCTGAATCGGGTCTCGGCGGCAAGATCGGCCTGGATGCCACCGGCAAGTTGCCGCCCGAAACCTGGCGCGAGTGGGGTCGGCCGATCCGGATGACCGACGAGATCATCGCCGAGGTGACCGGCAAATGGGCAAGCTACGGCCTGCCCGGGACCGGCAAGCCGATCTGGAAGTGAGCCTGCTGCCAGTCTCCTACGCCCTCACAATAGTGTGAGGAAGAGGGGTTATTGTCGGAAGTCAGAGATGGACATAACGGGGTTGATAATCGCGTTCCTGTACTTGTGCATTGGCTTATGCCATCTCCTCCAATGGTGGGGGATACTCTGAAACCACCTACTTTTCGTTTCTTCGGAGAGTATCGATGCCTGAAGTGAACAAGGAAGCGGGGAGGGGGCTCGACCTCCTGCAGGATCTGATCATGCGGGCGCGCCGCGCCGGTGCCGATGCCGCCGATGCGGTGCTGTTCGAAGGCGTCTCGCTGTCCCATGCGCGGCGTTTGGGTAAGACCGAGAAGCTCGAACGCTCGGAGGGGCACGATCTCGGCCTCAGGGTCTTCATCGGGCGCCAGCAGGCTGTGGTGTCGTCGACCGACCGCTCGCCCGAGGCACTTGTCGAACTCGTCGAACGCGCGGTGGCGATGGCGCGCACCGTCCCCGAGGACCCCTATTGCGGCATCGCCGATCCTGCCGAGATCGCGCACGAATGGCCCGCTCTCGACATGCTCGACCCCGAGGAGCCGAGTGCCGAGGTGCTGATCGAGCGCGCGCGCGCCGCCGAGGAGGCCGCACTCGCCGTCACGGGTGTCACCAATTCAGAGGGCGCCGAGGCTGGTTGGGGCCGCTCGAGCATCGCGCTCGCCGCCTCGAACGGTTTTGCCGGCTCTTATGCCGGGACAAGCCACGGCGTCAGCGCCAGCGTGATCGGCGGCTCGGGCACCGGGATGGAGCGCGACTATGATTTTTCGAGCGCCATCTTTGCGGCTGATCTGCGCGACCCGGCCGAAATCGGCAAGAGTGCGGGCGAGCGCGCGGTCAAGCGTTTGGGCGCCAAGAAGATGCCGACTTGCCGCTGCCCGGTGGTGTTCGACCCGCGCGTCGCCCGCAGCTTCATCTCGCATCTCCTGGGAGCGATCTCGGGCCCCTCGATCGCGCGCGGCACGAGCTTTTTGAAGGATCGGCTCGGCGAGGCGATCTTTCCTGAGGCAATCACCGTCATCGACGACCCGCATCGCCAACGCGGGCTGCGTTCGAAGCCGTTCGACGGCGAAGGAATCGCTAACCACCGCCGTGCGATCATCGACAAGGGTGTGCTGACCACTTGGCTGCTCGATCTGCGTTCCGCCCGCCAGCTCAAGCTCAAGACCACCGGGCACGCCGCGCGCGGCACCGGCTCGCCGCCTTCGCCGTCCGCCACCAATGTGTGGATCGAGCCCGGTGCGCTGAACCCCACCGCGCTGATCGCCGACATCGAGAGCGGGTTCTACGTAACCGAGATGATGGGGATGGGTGTCAACGGCGTCACCGGCGACTACAGCCGCGGTGCGGCCGGTTTCTGGATCGACAAGGGCGAGATCACCTTCCCGGTCAGCGAGATGACGGTGGCCGGCAATTTGAAGGACATCTTCGTCCGCCTCGTCGCGGCGGACGATCTCGAATTCAAGGGCGGTGCCGATTCGCCGACTCTCAGGATCGACGGCCTGACCGTCGCCGGAGCTTGAAAGCCGCGGTCACGTCTTCCAAGGCCGTGGGCCGCTGATTGTTCGACGGTAATGGGGTGCCTTGGCGCATTGACCAGACCCTGCCGCATCCGGGAGACCTCCGCCTGCACGCATCGGCCAAGGAATATGTCGCGCTGGCGGAGCGGTTTAACTAAATAATTGCGCCGTTCGGCGAGGAGGCCACGGATCTCCTCGAGCTCTACTCGCTCCTTGGCCTCTAAGAGCCCCTGACTTCGCCAGCGAACTCCCTGATCTCGGTAGCGGCGGGGCTCGTGGCCGAGCTTTCGACAACGCCGAGCCCGAGCGCCATCGCCCGGGTCAGCGCGACGCGATTTCCAACCCGCGTGGCTGCGAGCGTTGCGTTCATTCGGGCGAGGTCGGCGGCGACTCGATCGGTCAAGCTCGAGCGCGGCGGGACCCGGTTCAAGACGACGAGCGCACGCCGCCGCTCATCGCGCGCCATCTCGAGCGTCGCGCCGGTCGCCCACAAATCAAGCGGGGAGGGCTGTAGCGGAACCAGCACCAGCCCCGCTGCGCGCACCGCGATCCGCGCCTCGGTTTCGGCATGGGGCGGACTGTCGATCACGACGAGATCGGTGCTGCGCGCCCGATCGTCGATCCACTGCGCCGCGCGCCAGCCGGGCAGTGCTGCAAAATCGAAGCCGATCGCGCCTGCACCAAGCCGCGCCCGCCGCAGATCGACCCACATGGCGAGGCTGCCCTGCGGATCGATGTCGAGCAAGGCGACCCTGGCGCCTTGCCGTGCCCATGCGACGGCGAGCTGCGCGGCGAGCGTCGTCTTGCCGGCGCCGCCCTTGCGCTGCGCGATCGTGATCACCAACCCCGGCATCGACCCCGCTTTAGCAGAGATCGATGCGCGAGGTCATGCGTCGTTTCTATTCCGCGGCCTCGAGCCTCGTCGTCAGGCCCGGACGCTCGGGGCAGGCGGCAGTCGGAGAATAGGATCGTGACCTGATGCAGGCTCTCCGGGCGCAGCGACCAGAAGTCGCACATCGCCGTGGCGCCGCGCATATTGGTCTTGGGATCGCGCTTCTGGGTGGGGATAAAGTCGCGGAATTTGTGGGGGTTGCTCACGAAGGAGACCGGTGTGTTGTTGCCGACCAGATCCCAGCTGCCTCCTCGGTGTATAACTTCATCGCAAAGCCGCGCACGTCGCGCTCGGCATCGGCCGCACCTCGCTCGCCGGCGACGGTCGAAAAGCGCCAGAAGCACTTGGTCTTATTACCGATCTCGCTGAACACCTCGGCCTTGGTGTAGCGTCAGGGTGGCGTTTCAAGTTGTTTTGAAACGCCGCCCTGATTTTTGTCCATGGTCTTCACCAGCTTCCAGGGTTTCCACAGGCTTGCGTAGGATTCGCGTCGCCTCGATCTGCTCCTGATGATTACCCCGTGCTCGGTCAGGGCTGCCCTCTACAAGCCCTTGAAGACCTTTCCACCGAGATCAGGCGAGGTCAAAGCGGTCCAGGTTCATCACTTTGGTCCACGCAGCCACAAAGTCTTTCACAAACGCCTCCTTCGAGCCGTCACATGCATAGACTTCCGCGAGGGCTCGGAGCTGGGAGTTCGAACCGAAGACGAGGTCGACACGGGTGCCGGTCCATTTCAGCTCCCCCGTTCCCCGATCGCGTCCTTCGAACACGTCCTCGGCTTCCGAGACGCCCTTCCAAACCGTGCCCATGTCGAGCAGGTTCACGAAGAAGTCATTGGTGAGCGTCCCGGGGCGTTTCGTGAAGACGCCGTGCGGCGACTGTCCGAAGTTCGCATTCAGCGCGCGCATTCCGCCGACGAGAACCGTCATCTCAGGGGCGGTCAACGTCATCAGTTGCGCCCGATCGACCAGCATTTCCTCTGCCGAAGTGTATGGGGCCTTGAGGTAGTTGCGAAACCCGTCCGCGCCCGGTTCGAGCACCGCGAAGGATTCGATGTCGGTCTGATCCTGCGACGCATCCGTGCGGCCCGGCGTGAAGGGAACTTGTACATCATGCCCGGCCTTCTTCGCAGCCTCTTCGACGGCGGCGCAGCCACCGAGGACGATCAGATCGCCGAGCGAGACTTTCTTCCGTCCTGTCTGCGCGGCGTTGAACTCCTTTTGAATAACTTCGAGGGTTTCAAGCACGGTCGCCAGTTGAGCCGGCTGGTTGACCTCCCAATCCCTCTGCGGTGCTAGGCGGATGCGCGCCCCGTTTGCCCCACCGCGCTTGTCGGAGCCGCGGAAAGTTGCCGCCGACGCCCAAGCGGTCGAGACCAATTGAGAGTTCGAAAGACCCGATGCGAGGATTTTGGCTTTGAGTGCGCGGATGTCCTTGCCGCCAATCAGTTTATGAGTGACAGCCGGGACGGGGTCTTGCCACGGCAACTCCTCCGCAGGGACCTCCGGGCCGAGATAGCGCGAACGCGGCCCCATGTCGCGATGCACCAGCTTGAACCACGCCCGGGCGAACGCGTCTGCGAGCTGGTCCGGATGCTCGTAGAAGCGCCTTGAAATCTTTTCGTAAACCGGGTCGACGCGCAAGGCGAGATCAGTGGTCAGCATGGAGGGCCCACGACGCTTCGACGGGTCGTGCGGATCCGGCACGGTACCGGCTCCCGCCTCGCCCTTCGGTTTCCACTGATACGCACCGGCCGGGCTCTTGGTCAGTTCCCATTCGTAGCCGAACAGGTTCGAGAAGAAGTTGTTGCTCCACTTCGTTGGCGTCTGGGTCCAGATGACTTCTAGGCCGCTGCCGATCGCATCATCGCCTTTGCCGTTGCCATAGGTGTTCTTCCAGCCGAGCCCTTGCTCCTCGATTGAGGCGCCTTCGGGCTCGGGGCCGACATATTTGCTCGGATCGGCAGCGCCGTGGGTCTTGCCGAACGTGTGTCCGCCGGCGATCAGTGCCACGGTCTCCTCGTCGTCCATGGCCATGCGCTTGAACGTCTCGCGAATATCGCGCGCCGCGGCGAGCGGATCCGGCCTGCCGTTCGGCCCTTCCGGGTTCACGTAAATCAGACCCATCTGCACAGCGGCGAGAGGATTCCGGAGATCACGGTCACCGCTGTAGCGCTCGTCCGCCAGCCACTTGCCTTCGGGGCCCCAGTAGATGTCCTCTGGGGGCTCCCAGACATCCTCGCGCCCGCCGCCAAAGCCGAATGTCTTGAAGCCCATCGACTCCAGCGCGCAGTTGCCTGCGAGGATAATCAGGTCGGCCCAGGAGATCTTCTTGCCGTACTTCTGCTTGATCGGCCACAGCAACCGGCGCGCCCTGTCAAGGAGCACGTTGTCCGGCCAGCTATTGAGCGGCGCAAAGCGTTGCGTGCCCGAGCCCGCGCCGCCGCGGCCGTCTCCGATGCGGTAGGTGCCGGCGCTGTGCCACGCCATCCGGATGAAGAGCGGCCCGTAATGTCCGAAGTCGGCCGGCCACCAGTCTTGCGACTCGGTCATCAGCGCATAGAGGTCGTTCTTCAGGGCCTGGAAGTCGAGTTTCTTGAACTCCTCAGCGTAGTTGAAGTCCTTGCCCATGGGATCGGACAGGGGGGAGTTCTGGTGGAGAACATGAAGGTTCAGCTGGTTCGGCCACCAGTCACGGTTCGACTTGGCGCCGGCCGCTCCGTGCCTGTGATGCCCGCCCAGCGCCGGGCACTTGTTTTCACCTGACATGTTTCCCTCGTCCTCAGTTTGCAATTTACGACGTGGTTCCGACGATGGCGCTTCGGTCAGGCTGTTCTGATTGTCGCCGACAGGGATGCCGGGGGCGGTCGTCAGGGCGGGTTCGCGGTCCATTCCTTCTCTCCTCGGCGCAGCTGCGCGAACAATTAGAATGACTCTAATCTAGGGCGCCGAGCCGGGATGTCAATCGCCGTCAAGCGAACGCGCTCGCTCGCGACTGGTTCCTTCTGCATTACCATGTGATTATCTGCTTGCGTTGAAATCCGACGTAAGCCACTGCATCGCGCGCCTCGGGGTGACCGCCCCCCGAAAGCGAATGAGGAAGGTAGGGAGTGATGGCTACGCTAGACGACATCGTTTCGGCGGCCGCCAAGGTGTTCCGCACGAAGGGCTATCACGCCGCCACCGTCCGTGACATCGCCGATGAGGTCGGGCTCCTCAAGGGAAGCCTGTACCATCACTTCGACAGCAAAGAGGAGCTGCTCTACCTCGTCGTCAAAGAACCGATCGCGCAGATGTACCGCAAAATGGCGGAGATCGCCGCCGCCGACGGGCGAGCGGCCGACAAGCTGCAGCTGGCGATCTCCGCCCACCTGGAGGCGTTCGACCGTCATTATCCGCAACTTTTTGTCTATCTTCGCGAGCGCGAGTCGGTGAAGCGCCGCTTCCGCGAAATGATCGGTTTTTCGCCGAAGGACTACGAGCGCTGCTGGCAGCAAATCCTGCGCGAAGGCGTCGACAACGGCGAGTTCCGCCCTGATCTCGACATTCAGGTGGCGTCTTACGGGCTGCTCGGAATGCTGAACTGGCTCTACAAATGGTACGACCCGCAGGGCCGCTTGAGCGTGCAGCAAGTCGCCGAGCAATTCACCGCACTGGCGCTCGCCGGCCTCGCCGCCCGCTAAACCGCCCGCCATCTCGGCAGCGAAGGCGAAGAGCCGTCGCCTCGAACCGGCCCGTCGACGCCGCGTGCTTCCGTGGCATCTATTTGTATCTAACAACCGCAGGATGGGTATTTGGGCCCATCTTTATCCGGATCGGGGGACCGGAATGGACGGCGGATCGAGTGAGGGAGTGAAGCGCGATTTGCGGCGTATGTCGCGGCGCTGGGTGTCTCGCTGGGTCATGCCGATCGACAGCAGCCGATGCATGATTACTGCCTGGCTGAGTTCCACTGCCGGTCCGCTGCCAACCGGCGCAAAAGGCGCCCGATTTCCACTGTCGGCCGGCATGGCCAGAATGGACTCAAGAGGCTGATGACAATTATATTTCTGACGCCGACCCGGCAATTTTCGAAGCGAAAACGGCAAATTTCCGCTGTCGACAGCGGAATCGGCGAGGTCCCGCCCCGGTCAAACGGGAGCGCCGATGCGCCGATGCGGAGCCAAGACGATCGCGCAGCTCGAAGAAGCCGCGGAGCCAATGTCGGCTCCGGTTCCGCGGCTTACTCAGCCGCGCTACGAGGCCGAACCGGCTCGACTTCTTGCCCGGTCCCGACCGCTTCTGCGATCGAGCCAAAGCCATTGCTCTTAAGCAAACTCGCCAGTCCTCTTTTGATCCGGCTGACGAGATCGGGTCCAGCGAAGACGAGAGCCGTATAGAGCTGCACCAGGCTGGCGCCGGCTCGGATCTTCGCATAGGCGTCAGCCGCACTCGCGATCCCCCCGACGCCGATCAGCGGCAAGCGCCCTTGGGTCAGCCGATGCATCTCGGCGAGCAGCGCGGTCGACGGCGCGAACAGCGGACGGCCGCTGAGACCACCTGCCTCATGTGCGTGACGGCTGGCGAGACCGGAGGGGCGATGGACCGTCGTGTTCGACACGATCAGGCCGTCGATGCCGGTTTCGAGCGCGACCTGTGCGATGTCTTCGCGCTCCTCGGGGGTCAGGTCCGGCGCGATCTTTACCAACAGCGGCACCCGGCATCCTGTCTCCTCCCGAACGTTCATCAGGCGGCTCAACAGCGATGCGAGCACCGCGCGCTGCTGCAGATCGCGCAGTCCGGGCGTGTTCGGCGAGGAAACGTTGACAACGAGATAGTCCGCTACCCTCGCCGCTCGCCGAATGCCTTCGGCGTAATCGGCAACGGCGTCGCCGGTATCGCGGTTCTTGCCGAGATTGACCCCGACGATCCCCCAGTGGCAGCGCCGCGACAAATGCCCGACGACGGCGTCGAGCCCGCCGCTGTTGAACCCCAGGCGATTGACGATCGCCCGATCCTGTTCGAGGCGGAACACCCGCGGCTTCGGGTTACCCGGCTGCGGGCGAGGCGTCACGGTGCCGACCTCGACAAATCCAAAACCCAAGTGACGCATCGCATCAGGCACACGGCCGTCCTTGTCATAGCCGGCCGCAAGGCCCAGCGGGTTCGGGAAGTCGAGACCCCAGAGACGTCGGGCTAGGATCGGCGGATCGGGGTCTTGCGCCGCGCTGCTGCCGAGAAACCGACTGGCACCGAATTCGAGCGCCTGCAAGGTCAGCTCGTGCACGGCCTCCGGCGGTAGCCCACGTAGGGCCGGGCGGATCAGCCGATAGAGGCTTGCCATGGCCGGAACTCGGTCTCCATTCTCAGATATGATAGATCATTCGGGTCATGTCCGGCGGAAATCGCGAACTTACGTCCGCGCGCGTGCTGGTGCCGCAGGCTCCGGTGCTTGTCGCCGGTTTCCGCGAGGTGCTGTGGCTCAGCCCGGACGGCGAGATCGAAGCGCTCGCACCGGCCGAGGCGCGCAGCCGGGTCGAGCGCGAAGCGCCGATGTTGTGCCACACGAGGGCCACCGCGCGGCGGCTCGACATGCCGGTGTTTCCGGCCCTCGATCTGCTCGATCTCTTCGCCTTCGTCCGCCCCGCGAGGTTCTGCGTGCCGACGCCGCGTGGCCTCGCCGAGGCGCTGGGTCTGGCGTTGCCGCGCCGCCCGTCGGAAGCCTGCGTGAGCCTCGCCACCGCGGCGCGCGCCTTGCTCCAGGAACTCGGCGCGAAGACCGATGCCGAAACGCGCGCGGTGGCGGAGGCGATGGATCGCGGCGAATGGCTATGGGCCCCGGCGGTTCTCGCGGCCTTGCCCCCCGGCGATCCCGATGCGCCGCGGCGTTCGGCGGGGCTTCGCGTGTGGACGCGGCTCGCCGAATGGGCCGAGCCGGCGCCGGGGCCGGCGCCCGGCAACGAGACGGTGCGGCCCGAGGAGGCGCGCGCGCGGCTCGCCGAGCTGCTCGGCGCCGCCGCCGAGCCGCGTCCGCAGCAAGCCGATTACACCGCGGCGGTCGCCGCGGCCTTTGCGCCGCGCAACGAGCCCAACCGGCCCCGAGCGGTGCTCGCCGAAGCGGGGACTGGGGTCGGCAAGACGCTCGGCTATATCGCGCCGGCAAGCCTCTGGGCGGAGAAAAACCGCGGGTCGGTGTGGATCTCGACCTACACCCGCAACCTGCAGACCCAGATCGCCGGCGAGCTCGACCGGCTCTACCCCGATCCCGAGCAGAAGCAACGCCGCGTCGTCGTCCGCAAGGGGCGCGAAAACTTTCTCTGTCTGCTGAATTACGAGGAGGCGGTGGGCGCCGCCCTGATGCGGCCGGGGAAATCGCTGGCGCATCTCGGGCTGATCGCCCGCTGGATCAGCGCGAGCGACGCCGGAGACCTGGTAGCCGGAGATTTCCCCGGCTGGCTCGCCGAGATCATTGAGCGCGGCCGCGTCAACTGGCTCGCCGATCGCCGCGGCGAATGCATTCACTCGGCCTGCCCCCATTTTCGCCGCTGCTTTGTCGAGAAGAATATCCGCAAGGCCCGCCAGGCGTTCATCGTCGTCGCCAACCATGCTCTCGTCATGGCGCAGGCGGCTCTCGGTGGGCTCGACGACGCGACTGTCCCGACCCGCTACGTCTTCGATGAAGGCCACCACCTGCTCGCGGCGGCCGACGGCGCCTTCGCCGTGCGCCTGTCGGGCCGGGAAGGGCGCGAGCTGCGCCGCTGGATCGTCGGCGCCGAAGGGGGCCGAGGATCGCGTGCACGCGGTCTGCGGCGGCGGATCGGCGATCTCGTCGAGGGCGACGACGACGGGGCCAAGGCGCTGATCGACGTCCTCGCTGCCGCCCGCATTCTCCCCGGCGACGACTGGCCGCAGCGCGTCGCCCAAGCGCGCGGGCACCAGAGCTGCGAAAAGTTTCTGGTACTGGTCCGCCAGCAGGTGCTGGCGCGCGCCGTGCTCGCCGACAACGGCTACGGCTTGCAGGCCGAGGCGCGGCCGCCGATCGAGGGCTTGGTCGAGGCCGCACTGCCGCTCGCGGACGGCCTCGAGCGCCTTGCCGCCGCATTGAAGCGGCTCTGCGATACGCTGCGAACGAAGCTCGAAGACCCCGACAACCCGCCCGATTCCGGCTTGCGGCAGCGCCTGGATGCAACGGTCCGCAGCCTCCACCGGCGCGGCGAACTGCAGCTCGCCGCCTGGAGCCGGCTGTTGCGCGACCTCGCCGAACCGCCCCGACCCGAGACCGTCGAGTGGCTCGCACTCGACCGGATCGACGGGTTGGAAATCGATGTCGGAGTCAATCGGAACTGGGTCGATCCCGGCATCCCGTTCGCCGCGTTGGTGGCGCAGCCGGCGCACGGCCTTGTCGTCACCTCGGCGACCCTGACCGATGGCGCCGCCGACCCCGAGCTGGCCTGGCGCGGCGCCGAAGCCGGAACGGGTCTGCGCCATCTGGCGGCGCGCCCGGCAGCCGCACGTATCGCGTCACCCTTCGACTATCCGGCTCAGACGCGCATTTTCGTGATCACCGACATCCCCCGCGACGATATCGGACAGGTCGCAGCGGCCTATGCCGCTCTGTTCGTCGCGGCGCGCGGGGGTGCGCTCGGCCTGTTTACCGCGATCACAAGGCTGCGGGCCGTGCATCAGCGTATCGCTCCCGCGCTCGAGGCGCGCGATCTCTTGCTGCTCGCTCAGCATGTCGACGCGATGTCGACCGCGACACTCGTGGACATCTTTCGGGCCGAGGAGGATTCGTGTCTGCTCGGTACCGACGCGGTGCGCGACGGCGTCGATATCCCGGGCCGTTCGCTGCGCCTCCTCGTCTTCGACCGCGTTCCCTGGCCGCGTCCCGACATTCTGCACCGGGCCCGCAAACCGGTGTTCGGCGGCGCGCAGTACGGCGAGCGGATCGCCCGGCTGCGGCTGCGGCAGGCGTATGGCCGGCTAATCCGCCGCGCCGACGACCGTGGCGTGTTCGTGATGCTCGACCGCGCGCTTCCGTCGCGCCTGCTCGCTGCCTTTCCCGAGGGCGTTGCCGTCGCACGCGTGCCGCTGGCGCAGGCGGCCGAGGCAACGGCGCGGTTTCTCGAAAACGCACCAATCCGACCCTCGTCCGCAGGCGGGGGAGAGTAGGGTGGGGGTTGACAGGCCGGTGCCGCTTCTGGTCTGAGGGCGTGTTCCGCAACCCCAGAGGATCTGGCATGCTCGACCACCACCGCGCGCTGATCTACACGATGGTGATCGTGTCTGCAGCGGACAGCGATATGCCCGATGTGGAGCTCCGCATCATCGGCGATATCGTCGGCGACCTTCCGGTATTCCGCGACTTCGATCAAAGCGAGCTGCCGAGACTGCTCAACGACTGCACCGAGCTGATCAGCCGGGAAGACGGGTTCGAAGAGACTTTGAAGGCGATCAAGGCAGCACTCCCCGCCAAGCTGCGCGAGACCGCCTATGCGATCGCCTGCGATCTGGTCGCTTCCGATGGCGAGGCGACACAGGAGGAGCTGCGGGTTCTCGAACTTTTGCGTCAGCGGCTCAGGATCGACCGATTGATCGCCTCTGCGATCGCGCGCGGCGCGAGAGCACGGTTTCGGAGGCTGTAGTGCGGCGCGTCAGCCGCGCGACCCGTCCGGCAGCACACGCTTGACTGCCGCCTGTACTTCGGGCGGCTGGACCGCGAGCGCGTCGCACAGCCGGCCGAGCTGCCGTCGCAGGTCGTAGACCTGGTCGAGGAGGCCGAGAACGAGCGGCAGCGTCTCGTCGTCGATCGCAAACTCCCGGCGGATCTCGAGGATCAGTTCGACCCGTGCGACATCGATTTCATGGAAGATCCAGGTTTCGTTTCGCCGCTCGGGCAGCACCCAGCGGTTTTCGACCCAACGGGCGAGCTCGCGCCGATCGAGCCCTACGATGCGGTCGAGCAGCTCCTCGAGTGCAATCATGCGGGCATTCCCTGTCGCGGGTCGAAGGGATGCCGCGGCGCCCATTTCTCGAGAAATTCCGTGAGTTCCGGATCACCACTCGGGCCGACCACCACCTTCAAGGTCACGTATTGGTCGCCCGGACTTTTCTTGCGCTGAATTCCTTTGCCGCGCAGCCGCAACTGCGAGCCGGTATCCGAGCCCTTCGGGATCGTCATCGTCACCGGGCCCGTCACCGTCGGCACCGTCACCCTGGCGCCGAGCACCACCTCGGCGAGGCTGACCGGCAGGTCGACCTGGATGTCGTCGCCGTCACGGCGGAACAGCGGGTGAGGCGCCACATGCACCTCGATCAGCGCATCGCCGGCCGGACCGCCGCCGAGGCCAGCACCGCCCTTTCCTCGCAACCGCAGCACCTGACCGTCGTTGATGCCGGGCGGGATGGTCACGTCGAGCCATTCTTCGGGAGCCAATGACAGGCGTTTCTTCGCGCCGGTTGCCGCCTCGATGAAGTCGACGGTCAGGGTGAAGAACCGGTCGCCGCCGCGCGCCTTGAACCCCTCGCCGCCGCGACCCCGCCGTCCGCGCCCGGCGGAGCCGAAGGCCGCGAACAAGTCCTCGAGATCCCCCAGATCCATTTCGCCTTCGGGCTGGTATTTCCGACCCTCTGCACCCTCGGCATAACCACGATAATACGAGCGCGGCGGCCGCTCGGCACCGCTCTCGTCGATCTCTCCACGGTCGTAGCGCGCCCGCTTCTCCGGGTCCGAGAGGAGGTCATAAGCGGCTGAGACCGCTTTGAACCGTTCCTCCGCCGCGGGCTTGCCCGGGTTCAGATCAGGGTGGAACTGCTTGGCGAGCTGGCGATAGACCTTGCGGATCTCTTTCGCGCTCGCGTCTGGTTTGACGCCGAGCACCTCATAGAGCGTTTGCGCCGCCATTCGGCTTTAGCGCTGCCGGGCCTGCTGCGCGCGCTGGACGGTGACTTGGTCTACCCGAACGGCGATGGTGCGCTCCGAGCCGCCGCGGACCACGGTGAGATCGACCGCATCGCCGATCCGGGCGAGGACGACATGGTTCTTCAGCTCGGCCCCGTTATGGATCGGTGCGCCGTTGACCGCCACGACAAGGTCTTTGCTCCGCAGTCCGGCACGTTCGGCGGGCGAGCCGGGCTCGACCCGGGTGATCACCGCGCCTTGGGCATACGTCGTGCCGAGCGCCTGGGCGATATCGGGCGTCAGGTCTTGGATCGCCAC
The DNA here is from genome assembly GCA_035272665.1 of Allostellaceae bacterium. Classification (GTDB taxonomy): domain Bacteria; phylum Pseudomonadota; class Alphaproteobacteria; order ATCC43930; family CGMCC-115725; genus AP-15. The sequence continues at coordinate 1,625 of DATEQL010000101.1, read as the reverse complement.
CCCGATGCGGCCGCGCTTGATCTGGCCGTAATGGACCAGCTGGTCCATTACCTGGCGCGCCATGTTGATCGGGACGGCGAAGCCGATACCGATATTGCCGCCGCTTGGTGCCAGAATCGCCGTATTGATGCCGACGACCCGGCCTTGCAGGTCGACCAGCGGACCGCCTGAATTGCCGGGGTTGATCGAGGCGTCGGTTTGGATAAAATCCTCATAGCCCTCGATGCCGAGCCCGCTGCGGCCGAGCGCACTGACGATGCCGGAGGTTACGGTCTGACCGAGGCCAAACGGATTGCCGACCGCGAGGACGAAGTCACCGACCTGTAGCCGATCCGAGTCACCCATCGGTACCGCCGTTAGACCACCGTTGGGGATTTGCAGCACCGCGATGTCGGTCTCGGGATCGCGGCCGATCAACTTGGCAGTGAGAGTCCGACCGTCCTTGGTCGTGACCTCGATGCTGTTCCCGTTCTCGGTGACATGGCTGTTGGTCAGCACGTAGCCCTGTGCGGCGTCGACGATCACGCCTGACCCCGTCGCTTGCGTCTCGCGCTCGATCGGCTGCTGCTGTTGCAGGTTGAAGAAGCGCCGGAACAGCGGATCCTGCAGCAACGGGTTGTCCTCGCGCACCCGGCCGCGCACCGAGATGCCGACGACGCCCGGCGTCACCCGGCTCACCACCGGAGCAAGGCTCTGCATCGGGGCGCCGCCTACTTCGGGTATCGGCGCGCCGGCGAGGGCAGGACAAAGGGTGCCCGCCGTCAGAGCGATCCCGCCTGACAGAACGACCGCTGACAAGACCCGGTTCATGGCTGTAAAGACCCTAGGGGTGGCGTCCCACCGCGTCACGTGAACGGCACCCATCGTGGATAAGTTTCCGTTCCTCTCTATCTAACCCCTCGCGCGATCGCTTCAAGGGAAGCACCTCGCGGGCTTGGCAGCAGCCTCGATAACCGGCTGCTAACAGATTGTTTCACTTCGCTTTTTTGCTTGTAACAGAGCGCTCGATCGCGCATGCTTGTTCGACCGGACAGGGCATACCGCAGATGAGCACGACAGTGAGCGACGACGAGCAAGGCCTTCGCGATTATCGCCTGACGACGGCGGAGATCATCTATCATCTACCCGATCATCCCGACCTGTTGCAGAGCTTCGTCTGGCAGAAGCTCGATGTCGCTCCGGATTTCCCCGAACTGCGCCGGTTCCTCGAATTCTGGAGCCGCAATATTGAGGGCACGCTCCACTCCGTGCGGGTCGGCCAGGCCAGGCTTCCCGGACGGCCCAGGTTTAGCCACGTCCGCACGTCGCTTCGCCTGCACTAGACGCCCCTTGGGGACGTCTGCCCTTGGGGGCCGGTCGACACAACAAAAAGTTGCAACGATTATTAACCGCGAGTGCACCTGCAGCAAATCTGCAGCGGGATCACATCTTTTGGTTGCAGTGATCCGCTCCGACCGGCCCGGCAACTTCATCGCATTGATTGCTAGAATCGCATAGAAATCGTAATTTGTCAATCGCCGACGGTAGACAGCTCAAACCGGGTCGGTTGCTCGGCGGGTTTGGCTCCCTTCAGGAACTTGTCGACGACCGCCGTGCCTTCTGGGCAGGCTTGCCATCGCCCGATG